>JACMMA010000436.1 GCA_014379275.1 Armatimonadota bacterium
CATTTCGAAGCGAAGTCAACGATCTTTGCGACATAGACACGTTCTCTCTCCGGGTTCCCGGTCAACTGTTCGAGGCGAGCATACAACTCCAGATACCGTCGGCGGGGTACTTCCTCAAGATCTTCCGGATTTTTCACACGTTCCAGTAGAGCGCGACACTCGGCATAATCCGATGATTTCAGGAAACGCATCGCGGTCAACAGAAGCAAGTCTACGGCGAGCTTGGCACGCTCGGGGTCATTATTGAGTTCGTCGAGCCAGGCGCGATCACCAAGGCGGAGCGCGGCTGTCAACGAGTACTGATGGCGCCGTGCCGCATCCTGAGGTTCGAGCGTGTTCGGGTCAATCGTCTTGAGTAGCGCGGCAGCTTCCTTCTCACGACCCGCCTTTTGTAGTCCGAAGACCTCGCGAAGTTTCGCGCGGACAGGGGAAACCGCGCCCGTTCCGGGCGCGGGCGTGTCCGAAGCAGACGGGACGGGTGTTTCATCCTGCCGTGCGGGCGAGGGTAGTGCGGTGACCGCCGCGATAACGCCGAGCAATGCTAGTGCAGATAAAGTGGAAAGGGCGAAATGGTTGGTGCGCATTGGTATATACTATTCTACCGTGCCCAATCCGTGCCGCCAATAGCTCAACACCAAGCACGCTACTGTTTCATCGCGCGAGGACGGCATCAGCGAGAGATGAGCCCTGTCCATGCGCAATGAAACAGCAGTCCGCGGACTCAGGGGTCTGTGTCCGTAAATCCCGGGTTCGCCGCGCTAATTCCACCGCCCATCTGCTTAGTCACAGGGCGATACGTTCGGACAAGGAGAGATGTTCGCGAGGTTGTAGCTTTTCCGCATGGCTTGCGCATGACCGTCCGCGAAGGAGAAGTTAAAGCTGCCACTGTGAAGGGCGGATAGGTAGCCGTCGTTCCAATAGCCAGCCGCCGTGCCCGTCTTCCCGGAATCCCAGTGCAGGGGGGTGGTGGATACGCTCTTGATTTCTGCGAGAGTGACGACAAAGTTGTCCTTTCCGGGCGCCGGGTTGCAGTATCCCAACGCGAAATTCTGATTGTAATGGGTCGCACCGTCCTTCGTACTGGGTTGCCCGACGTAAGGCTTTGCTTTGACATTCGATGGGCAGTTGAAAATATCGGCGTTTTTTACGTAAGGCATCAAAATGTACTGGAACGTGATGCGCGGGATTTCGCCGCCCCACATGTCGCAAGGTGCACACGTTTCGTCGTAATCCTGAGCGTACATCAGCCATGCTTTCCCCATTTGCGACAGATTGGACAAACAGGCAGTTTGACGCGCTTTGTCCCGTGCTTGGGCGAACACAGGAAACAATATCGCGGCGAGAATTGCGATTATAGCAATTACAACAAGAAGCTCGATCAGCGTAAAGGCGTTGCGGTTTCGGTTCATATGTCCCTCTTTCTGGGAAGCGAGAGGGCGAAAACACATACCGTTTTGTCACCCCTCGACGTTTCCTACACGCCCCTCACTATACCTTAGACATTTCCCGCGTTACATTAAGCCTTGATTAAATTTACGTTAAATCTTTGCGGGCAAAATTAATCGAAATTTATTGTTGTCTTAACATAGCGTTGTCGGCTTGCCGATACCATACGGCGGAATATGTCTATACTAAACCAGATCAAAATCGTGCCTTGGCTGAAGGGACCCGTATGCGCCTGATGACCCTCCGATGGATTTCCGCCTGTCTGTTTGCCCTATCGATGCCCGCTGTTTCGCATCCTGCCATGGCTGCTCCGTTGCCTCCTAAGCGTGCGGCGATCCAGGCGGCGATTGATTCCGCCCGTCCCGGCGATACGCTGGCGATAGCCGCTGGCACCATCGAAGGCAATCTCATCATTGACAAGAACGTGACTTTGATCGGGGCGGGCAAAAGTGCGACGATATTTCACGCGCCGACCGGAAGGGTGATCACGGTGGGGGCGACCGTGACACTGGAAAACATGACGGTTTCCGGGCTGGGTACGGAAAAGGTGACCGCGATATACCAGCGCAAGAACAGCGATCTGACCGTGCGCGGTTGCCACATCGCCGATGCTCGCGAGGACGGAATCGGCTATGACCCTGACTTCAACAGCGTCACCCGCGTCTTTGATTCCGAGGTGGCTGGATGCGGTGATGGCATAGATGTGGAATCGACACAGGCGATCATCATTAACACGCGCTTCGAGAAAAACCGCGATGACGGGCTGGATCTGGATGGGGATGCCGGTGTCACCGTCATCAACTGCGTTTTTAGCGGCAACCGTGATGATGGCATCGAGGTACGACTGGAGCGCGCCGCTCATCTGCTCGCGGTCGGGAACACATTCGAGAATAACGGCGAGGATGGCATCGAGCTGATCGATTCCCCGTTACGCATCACGGACCGACGCGACACCAACAACATCATCACGGTCGCGGGGAACACATTCCGCGGTAATAAGCGGTTCGGGGTCGGCGGGGTCAGTGTCGTGACCGAAGAAGCCGCCGATACCATGGTGCAGTGTGCACTGTTCGGGTCGGGCAACAAATTCGAAGCGTCAGGCAAAGCCAACTTTAGCAAGAACCTGTGGCCCGTAGACCTTTCGCAAGACCGCTCCCGGCAAACCGTTGAGGTGCGAGCGACTTCACCGGGCGGCACGACGAAAACAAAACTGCCGATTCGTGCTCTGTACCCGGTCGCCGTGTACAATCTTCACCCGTCAGCGGCGGGCGACTCGCTTCGGGATGGGGAGGGTCTGACCGTCGGCGACGATGGGACGTTCGCGCTACTCGCCGA
>JACMMA010000437.1 GCA_014379275.1 Armatimonadota bacterium
CCTAACGGCATGACTTTTCCGGCATCCGTCATGGTGCCGAGCGTTTTGACTTCCCGAACTATCCGCGATTCCAGCCATGACGCCTTGTCCGCGCCGCGCAATTCAGAAAGCGGTTCGACAGTGAGGGAAAACGTTTCGCCCGCCGCCAGTCCGGGCGGGGTCAGGACGACGCTTTCCCCGCTACGCTCTAGCTTCCAGCCCGGAGCCAAGCTGCCCGCTGTTTGTGCATAGCCGGGCGCAGACAGCGACGCGCTTAATAAGCACATCGCAACGCAAACCGCACGGATCCCAACACCAGTAAATTGCTTCGACATGAAAATCCCCCGAATGACGCCGTCGCGCGGCGTTTCTTCCGTCACCGTCTACTTCTTCAAGTACGGACTACCGTCCAAATATAGCGAGTCCTTTTTTCCTTTTTCCATAAACGCGAACGCCTTGCGCTCTACGCGCCCGTCCCGGTATTTGAGGGTCAGAGTGTAGCCGTCCAACGCGTAAGTACCATCCGTGGCGCTCTCGCTGGTTGCCGTCACCTGATCGCTCATCCCACCGGCGAAGCGCCCCGCCTTGAACCGCCCGTTCGGCAGGAACGTGATATCGTCCGTCACCACCACCATTGTGCTACCGCCGAGAGCGGTGTTCCCGCCCCCGCTGATGCTGGAATAAAAACCGGTCAACTTCTCCCCCGGTTTCGCCGCCGGGAGCGGACCATAAAAGTCGCCGTCGTCCCAGACGCCCTTGCTGTCCCGTATCTGCATCGTCGCGCCCTGTTTGCGCCACTTGCCCCAGGCGCTCGGACGGGCGGTGCGCGCGGCAACGGGGTCGAAGTCGGCGAGCGGAACGTCGAAGTCCTCGAAGTACGTGCCGTCCTTCAGCACGATCATGGGTACGTGGATCATGATCAGCCCGCCGCCCGCCCCGGTGCGCCCGAGCATGCGCGAGTAGATCCCGGCAACCTGCGACGCCTTCGGACCCGCTCCCGACCTGGTGTAGGCGGCGGCGCCACGCGGCGCGACAGGCCGCGGCTTCCTCGCCGTGCCGGAGTTCGACGCGACTTTCGATACGGCTCCGCCACGAACCTCGCTGTTCGCCAGCGCGAACACGGCTTTGGTCGCGGTCGGTAGATAGCGGCCATAGATCGTTTTGTCCCCGGATGAAAGAATTCGGCTGAGACGCGCCTGCCCGTCGGTACGGCGCGTCGCCATAAAGGCGACCATGTACCGTTTGCCGCTGGATTTGGCGCGGTAGGTGACGGCGCACGTGACAATATCAAGCCCGTTCTTCGTCAGCCGGGTCGGTTTCGCCCGGCTGATCACGGTGCCCAGTCTCGCCACGTCCGCGTCTATCCGTGCCGTCAGCCACCGTTCCAGATCTTCGCCCGCGAGGTCGACGGGCGGTTCCGCGACTAGAGCGAAACCCTCGCCGGGTTGCAGATCGGTCGGCGTGTAGGTAGTAAGGCTTCGGTCACGCGCGACCTTCCACCCCGGCAGAATATCGCCTTGCGCGACCGCATCCGCAGTGATGGCGGTGCACGACAGTACGACCCCCAGGACAGGCACCGGTCCCATTCGCGCGAGAACATTGAGCATGGTCTTATCTCCCTTCACCAGAGGATCGTTACCCAGGGTAGGATAATCGATAAACGTTCGACGTATGGCCTGTCCCATCACCGACAACAGTTCGAGTAAGTACTTTGCCGTAGGTATCGAACGCCCATTACGCCGATCACTCAGTATTTGTAAGAACAAGGGTCACATCATATTGTTTTCATAGCGGTTTGCCACCGATGACGTCAGCTCAAACCGGACCTACCCTCCGTTGTTCGAAAATCGTAGCGCCGGTCGGCCGCCAACAGCGTCGGCCAACTATAATCTTCCCCCCTATTCTCAAATTTGGCTTCGACTAGTAAACCAATACGCGATTGCGTACATTGCGACTCAAATTTACCTCCTGAACTATTACTTCATCGTCTCGTTCTTCAAATAATCTTACGTCTGTCGTTAGCGAATTGTGACAGAGTTGAGCGATGAATGACCGCGTTAGCGATGATCCAAACGTTTAGTCGGGCGTAAATGCCGGGGTGTACCATCTTCGCCGTACGGTTGCCGATCGCTGTCAGAATGGGACATTCCGCCGCGTCGAACGAGTAGGTCTGGATCTTCCCGTCGCCGTAGCGCGCCGTTCTCCGGCGGCTCTGCTCGTCACAGGCATACACCCCAACTAGCTCTGCGCGTTCCGCGTCGCGATCCTGTCCGACTTGCGTTGACCGTTATCGTTGTATGAGTGCTCGTTAGGAAGTCGCCGCTCGCTCCGTGCTGAACGAGAGGCGGCTTCGGCGAATCCCGCTCCCTCAGAAGAACGAGATATGACGGCAGAGATCCGCCCCGGCTCCTCCGCAGACGTGATGCCCTCCGCCACCGGATTATAGGCTATACTGCTGGAAAGACTTTAGGAGTACAAACATGCGAGGTAGCAAACTAACCGTGCCGATCAAGGCGGTAGAGTTCGCCGTCAAGGGGAACCTGTCCGAGGACGTCAAGCTGGAACGGCTACGACTATTCCTAACGCAGGAGGCGGAGCGCAAGAGCATCAGCCTCGACCCGAGCGGGCTCATCCTACAGGGGCGGGTGGACGGCAAGGATGAGTTCTTTTTCTACAATGGTCCGAAGGGCAAGCCCCTCGCCATCCCCGAGACGACGGAACCGGGTTGACCAGGATTTCCCGCGGGCGTGCGCGCAGGACAAAAAAGAACCAAATATACAAGGCGGGGAAAGCGCGGGTTGTCGCTGGATAGTATAACGAGAAAGTAGGTCAACGAAACATGTGGCTATTGAACGAAGAAAATGAACTGATCAACCTGGACGTCTTCGTCGCGATCCGACTCGAACCGGTACCGGACGAAGAAAATCTATACTGCCTAGTCGGCGTGCTCGGTGGCGAGGGCGACCCCGGCGGAGACACCGATTCCGACAGCGAGGGGGAGGACGAGAGCGAGAGCGACGAAGCGTTCGTCCAGTTGTCGCCGCCGCTACCGAAGGGTGCCGCCGACGCGCTATTCAACACCATCATCGGCAAGATCAACCCGGTTCGGGTCAAGGAATTCACCGCAGCCCCCGCCCGCCCGCAACGCGATCAGGGTTACCCGCGTTCCAGACAGGCGCGAGGGGGGCGTTAAACCGGGTCATGCCGCGATACTTAGCGCGGTGCGGAGGTCGGGCGGATGTCGTACGCCCAGAGCGAGCCGAGGTCACGGACGTAAAGACGACCGCCCGCGACCGCCGGATACGCCCACGCTTTCGCCTCGCCCCGCACGGGTTGGTCCGGGGGCGTGAAGCGGCCCAATTCCCGGTAGGCTTCGGGGGTCGCCTCGACCAGCGCGACGTCGCCGTTCTCCCCCCGGACATAAAGACGCCCGTCGGCGTAGCAGACAGACCCGGCTCCGACCGAACGCTCCTCCCAGCGCACCTTGCCGGTCGCATATTCCGTGCAAAGCAGCACCGCGTTCGTCGTCCCATACAAATAGTCGCCCACCTTGACCGCGCCGCCGAGCGCGTTCGGTGCTTTACGCTCGACGTAGACCGGCTCGGCACTGACCGCCCCGCCCGTCGTCTGGAGCCGGGCTAACCCGCCCCCTGTCGCGGCGGCACTGTAAACGGTGTCGCCCGCGACCACGGGTGTGGCCATATGAACGCCATATTGCTTGTCCAGAGTCTTATCGAAACGCCACAGAAATTTGCCCGTCCCGGCGTCCACCCCGACCAACCCTTTGCTTAAAAACTGCACGTACTGCCGGACGCCCCCGACGCTTTCGAGCGGCACGACGGAAGAATAGCCCGCATCGTCCCCGCCCGGCACAGGCGATTTCCACAGGACCGCGCCGGTGCGCTTGTCGAGCGCGACGAGTGTCGCCTCCTTGCCGCCTGGCGTGACGACGACTTTGTCGCCGTCCACCAGCGGCGATTCGGCATACGCCCAGACGCCCGGCTTGCCGCCGAAATCCGTGCGCAGGCTCTTGCGCCACCGCACCTTGCCGGTCGTCGTTTCCACGCAGGCGAGATCACCGTCCGAACCGAGGGCGTAAAGCAGGCTGCCGTCGAGGGTCGGCGTCGAGCGTGCGCCGGGGTAACTGGGTTGTTGGTCGGGGTTCCCCACCTTGCCGATCCGGGTGGACCAGATCGGCTTGCCGTTTTTGGCGTCCCGCGCCGACACGAACTCGTCGTCCATCCCCGTATTGCCCACCAGATAAACGCGCCCCCCCGCCACCGCGACGCTGCCGTAGCCGAGTCCCACGTCTTTGACCTGCCAGAGTAGCTTCGGTCCCGCCTTGGGCCACGTTTTGAGCAGGTTCTTCTCCTGCGAAACGCCGTCCCGCTTGGGACCGCGCCACTGGGTCCAATCGTCGGCGCGGGTCGCCCCCGCCAGCAACAGCAGACCTAATCCGATACACGCCCGTGCCAACCCCGTATTTCTCATCCGTCCGGTTCCTTTCGCCGCCGTAGTATTATCCCTCGGGAATGCCGCCGGGGGCAATGGCGAATCACGCAGACATTGCCGCCGCCCGCCTGAGTCGGCTTGGACGGGGCCGGTCGCCTTGCGGGTGGAGCCGAGGAACCGATCTGCCACGTCACGATGCGGTTCGCGTCGTCGAAAGGGTAGGTCTCGCCCCCCGTGACGTTGTCGGTTTTGGCGGTGCGGTTCCCCATCGCTTCGAAGCCGCAGCTCTGCGCCTGCCCTGCGAAATGGCGGAGTCATTTACGGGTGTCGCCGTGGTTCGCCGTCTTCAGGTGATTCTGTTCGTCATGCCCGTAGGTTCCGTTCAACAGTCACTAACCTTATGCCTAACGAGTATCACATAGATTTCATAGTATGCCAAAACTTGGCTAAAAACCAATGTTTTCTTTGAGCACGAACTGTCGAGTATCGGCGCAAAAGAGCATTTATCTTTGTCGCAGAAGCCAACCATAGCTCGTATTCTTCATCGCTTGAGAACCCGCCATCGGGAACGTTGGGAAGTTTTGCATAAAGTTCGTCGAGTTTGATCTTTATTTCGTCCTCTTTCGCTTGCTGCGCCACTGAGTCGTTATGTATTCTTTCCAGCCATTTTTTACAGTTGGAGGGAGACTTGATGCCCTCCTGCATCATTACTATTCGTACCATCAGGTCAGATACGGACATTTAGCTTTGCTCCCCATCGTCAACAGTGTTAGATAGAAACTCAAAAAAACTAATACACGTCGCGTGAATTAGAGATTGCTGAAGAGTCTCGCGTTGCCTCGGCCACGTCGCGCCTCTTCTCTTCCATGAGGTTGCCGGTTACACTCACTTCGCCGATGGCGGCTCACCCGCGCGTGGACCGGTGGTTTTTCGGCCTTATTAGCCGATAGAGTGACCTAACCAGAAATCCGCAACAAATAACTGTCATCAGAACCGTCAGAAACATTGCGACCTCCGAACCGGTCCATTTCGCGAACAAGGGATATCCGCGCGACCAAAACCCCACAATCATGAGGGGGGCACCGAACACGATAGTTTTATCTGTCATTGCGTTATTCTTTCCGTTACGCCGGTGTCGTGCGACGCGCCAAGCCGCTTCGCGACAAGGTCGAATAACGGACGGTAATCTACCGAAGCGAGTTCTGTGGTGTCCAGTATGACCAGATCGTCGCTATTCTCCAGGATCAGTGGTTCGTCCGACCCCGCCATCATTACATCACCGACTTCTGTCAGATGCTGCAATCCACCGTGCCCTGGATGCCGGTCGGTTCGCTCCCGCGCGATGAACCGTTCCAGAAGAATGTCGCCCCGGCATTGCAGATGCACTTGAAGGGCGCGGAACGGGTGTTGCTCTCGGAGCGACGCGATCCGCGGGGAGAACAGGCGGCTGTTGAAGTTCGCCTCGAATATCGCCGGGACGCCGCTCCGGACGCACTGCCCCAGCGCGATTTCCAGACAGCCGAGGCTGTAGCGACCGAGAAGTTGAGACATTTCCCGCGTCAGGCGGCTTTCGTAGTCACCGTCCGGGCAGACGATGTCGAACATCATCTCCTTGAACGCGTCTTTGGAAAACAAGGGCAGATCGAACCGCTCGGCGAGGGCGCGGGCGAGTGTCGTTTTGCCGGTGCAGGACAGTCCGGTGACGAAGATAACGAGGGGTAATGCCGCGCGTTCGTCGGGTTCAGCGGCGCGGTCCATCAGACGAATCGCTCTTCCTGAACGACATATTCGGTCGCGCCCGTTTCGTCCAGTGCACTAAATGCGTAGGAGCGGTAGACCACCTGTCCGGTGAAATCCAGCATATCCCGCAGCCGGTCGCGTAGCGGCGGGCGGGTGACGCGGCGTCGCGCTTCATCCCGCGACACCCACTCCACTTCCAGACTTTCGGGGCTGGTCGTCGGTTCGCCGCCGGTCCATTCGCACAGGAACCCGAACATAACTATCTTCGACCGGGTGTTGGAATAAACGCCGACGAGGGAGCTGACCGACACCGAAACCCCTGTCTCCTCACGGATCTCGCGATGGAGAGCTTCGATCAGGCTTTCCCCCTCCTCGACCTGCCCGCCCGGAAACTCCCAGTCGCGGCGCGGGCTACGCAGAAGCAACACAGTTCCGTTCGTCGGGTGGGCCACCAGTCCCGCGACCGCGACGATATGCCGGGGCGGCGGTTGGGACATTCGCTATTTCTCTGCCGCGTTATGATATGTCGCGGCGAATCCTTCGTAGTTGCGGCGCACTTCGTCCAGCGAGTCGCCGCCGAACTTTTCCAGGAATGCCTGCGCGAGCGTGATGCCGACCATCGCCTCGCCGATCACCGCCGCCGCCGGGACCGCGCAAACGTCGGAGCGTTCCGCGAACGCCGGCTTGGCTTCGCGGGTAGACAGATCCACTGATTCTAACTGCCGCATCAGCGTCGCAATCGGCTTCATCGCAGCGCGGATCACCAGCGGTTCGCCGTTGGTGATGCCGCCTTCCGTGCCGCCCGCGCGGTTGGTCAGCCGTTGCACCCCGGCATCGCCGCCGACATAGAACGCATCGTGTACCTGCGAACCGGGTACTTCGGCGACGCCGAAACCCATCCCGATCTCCACGCCTTTGATCGCGTTGATACTCATCAGTGCCATCGCCAGCCGCCCGTCGATGCGCTTGTCCCAATGGACATACGAACCCAGCCCGACCGGAAGACCAAACGTCACGACCTCGAACACGCCACCGAGCGTATCGCCGCGCCGCTTCGCGCCGTCGATCAGCGCAACGATACGCTCGCTCACGCCCTCGTCCACGCACCGTACCGGCGAGGCTTCCGCCTTTTCGTACAGTTCGTCGGCGGTCATTCCCTCCACGGCGGGGGCGGCTTCGGAGCCGATCCGGGTGACGTGGGAAACGATACGAATTCCGAACTCCACAAGCAAGAGCCGCGCGACCGCGCCGACCGCGACCAGCGTCGCCGTGTTACGCGCGGACGAACGCTCCAGAACGTTTCGCAGATCGGGGTGTCCGTATTTGATCATTCCGACCCAGTCGGCGTGACCGGGACGCGGGACCGTGATCGCGGCAGGCTCCTCCATGCCTTCTTCGGCGGGTTCGATGCGCATGCGCCCCTGCCAGTTTTCCCAGTCGCGGTTACGAACGAGCATGGTGACGGGCGAGCCGAGCGTCCGCCCGAAACGGACGCCGTTCAAAATCTCGACCGTGTCGGTCTCGATCTTCTGGCGGGCACCGCGCCCATAGCCCCCCTGGCGGCGGCGCAGTTGATCGTTCACGGGTTCGGCGAGGAGCGGCATTCCCGCAGGGAGTCCTTCGATAATGGCAGTCAGGGCGGGTCCGTGCGACTCGCCCCCGGTTAAAAAGCGAAACATAGCACGTTTATCGTATCACGGGTTCGGGATCAGGTGTTAGGCGACAAGGGGCAGGGTCCGCAAAAAAACAGAGGCTCGCACCGGACGGCGCGAGCCTCTGACAACCATTTCCTAACCCACAGACACCTACGGGGTAGGTGCTGCGCTACCGATGGTTCCTGTCGTGCCCTGCGAACGGTCCTCGATGATCGAAGGCGTCACGAACACCAGGACTTCGTTCCCGAC
>JACMMA010000438.1 GCA_014379275.1 Armatimonadota bacterium
CGGCGCAACTCGAACGCCCGGTGCGGATCGCCTTCGCGGAGGCGTTCACGCGGTATCCCATGTCATGTGCGGTGGCGACGATCCGCTTGCGTGTCTCCTCCGAAACGCGTGTGCCACAACGACTACCGTTGAGCACGGTCGAGACGGCAACTTTGCTGACATTGGCACGCGAAGCGACATCGCTAAGTGTGGGAGCCTTGATCATGAGATGGCATTCCGAAGGACTGATTAACCACCTGATTAAACGGTACTTCATCGAGATTATACCTTATCTTTTTCGCTTGTCAATACCCGAACAGATTTTAATTACATGTTACTTCAAATTCGAAACGAGAAAGGCAAAACGAACCGGTCCCCCTCCGAAACCTCGGTCGTTTAACCGATCGCCTTCCCCGTCATACACCGGATAGGAGTCTTCGCGAGCGAACATCCCACCCGTATTGATCGGTTTGCCGCCGCAATCGTGATGAATGAAGTACTCCATCTGATAAACGAGAGATTGCCTTCCGGGACCGGACATCCTGGCAAAAATCTGCGCTCCAGAAACCTCGTGCACCGGTTGCGAAAAACAGCACATCGATTACGAGTCCCTTTTGTTCTATAGGTCCCAGACGCGCACTGTGCCGTCCGAGTAGCCGACGACGGCTTGCTTACGCTCCGGGGACAACGCGAGCGACAGAGCGGACGCCGTATCTTCCTCCGCGTACAGCTTGACAGCTTTCCCGGTAGCGGGATTACTTGCCTGCAGGATGCCCGATTTTTGCGCGATGTAGAGCGTCTTGCCGTCCGGGGTGAAGTGGACTGCGGACACGCCATTCCCCGACGACGGGCGAAAACCGAACGCATTGGCGTCTTTGCCGGTGTCGTTCGCGCCGGCTATCGTGATTATTTTTCGCCCGGTCGCCACATCGTACAGGAGCACGGAACCGCCCGACGCGCCCACGGCGACGGTTTTGCCATCCGGGGTGAACGCGACGGCGGTGACGGCTTCTTTGTCCGCGAAAAAGGTCTTCCCCGGCTTCGTGGTTTTAACGTCGTAGAGCGTCGCTTTCGGTCCCGTCGCGACGACGACTGCTTTGCCGTCCGGCGAGAACGCCACCGCCGCCACAGAGTCGCCTACTTTGACCGATACCGCCAGTAATTTTCCGTCGCTCCCGGTCTTTTTCGTCGTGTCGAACACCGCGCCGGGTTTGCCACCCGCGTCGTCGGCACTTCGTTCTGCACTCCAGACGCGCACCGTTTTATCGAAACCGCCGCTTGCTATGCCGCCGCCGTCGGGCGAGAACGTCACCGCCTGCTGCTCCTGGTCGGTCGCGCTTTTGAATGTCAGGAGCGACTTGGCGTCGTCCGCACTGTAGAGCCGTACTTCGCCCGAATAGGAGAGTGCTGCGGCGACGGCTTGTCCTTCCGGTGATACGGCGAGGGCGCGTACCCCGTTGCCGTCCGTGTCGTAGGTGCGAATGATCTTGCCGGATTTGGTCTCGCGCAGGGTCAATCCGTCGCGGTCCCCGACGAACACGCCGGAACCGTCCCTGGAAAAGCCGACGCCGCGCACGTCCCCGACAGCTTCGAGCGTATGCGCGGGCATTTCGACTACCGCCGCGTCCCCGGCGATGGTCGCCGCGACTCCGCCGACGGCGCGGTTCGGAATCGTTTTCGCGGCATAGCGAACGACGAAGCCCCCGGCGATACATCCGATGATTAAAGTAACAATGAGTGCGGGGTCTACCTTGCGGCGCGGGCGGGCGGCGTAGTCGTATTCGTTCCGAGGGGTACGAGGCATAGCCGGATTTTACCGCGAAACAGGCACGGTCTGCGCGGCATTCCTGCGGCGGTACGCGCTCCCGAATATCAGCACGGCGCAAAGAAGGGGATAGCCGATCGCGGCAGAGGTGAGCGCTTTTTTCTGGTATATCGGCAACGTCACCCCGTCCTGAAGGTTGTAACCGACGCCGGTATGAAGCCACGGCGCGACAACGAAGATAAGCAACGCCGCGAACCCGCCGTACCACAGCGCGGTAATGAGAACGATTTTTAGTGCTTGCGCCATTGCTTTTAACGTACCTCACCCTTCCGGGTTTCCTCCCTCCCCGGGGCACCCAGAGTGTGCCCGGGGGAGGGAGGAAACCCGAAGCGTAGTAGGTCCCTAAAACTCCTCGTCCCGGTTCGCGTCCTCGATGACATTTTCCGCCATGTAGATCGGAGCGCGGAAGCGGAGCGCGAGGGCGATCGCATCCGACGGGCGGGCGTCAATGTCCATCGTCGTTTTGTCGCCCTGCGTGATCGTGATCTTGCTGTAGAACGTCCCCTGCCACAAATCGTCGATCGTGACCCGCTCGATCTTGCCGCCGAGTCGCTCAATGGCGATGCGGAGCAGATCGTGCGTCATCGGGCGTTCCGGGTTCGGCCCTTCGAGAGCCATCTGGATCGCCAGCGTTTCAAACGGACCGATAAAAATCGGAGCCTTGCGCCCCCGGTTATCGCGCAGAAGCACGAACGTCTGCTTATACGGTCCGGTCGGGTTCTCCGGGTCGGTAGCGCCCCAGATACCCATCACCTTGACCTCTTTTTCGTTCAGCGTCCGCCGTACCCGGTTTTCCGTCTCCGCCGACGTTTCATAGGGGTTGCTATCTGGATCGGCACGGCGACCGACCTCCTCGGACTCGGAGCCGCCTCGTTTGTCATCGTACGGCGACCAGTTTTTAAATAGATCACGCAAATCGTCCGCCATGGTTCGTGTGTGTCGCTTTCTTTTCTAACAACGATTATACCCTCTAAAAAGGGGAAAGCCCGCCGCCGCGTCGCCCGACAAAGGCGACGCGAACAAACGGGCATGACAACCGTTTGGTTTACTATTTGCTATACGCAGGGCGGAGGCTAATGGTTCTCCTGCGTGGACGCGGTTACAGTGCCGCCACCGCCCGCGTTCTGCGTTTGTGCCGCCGCGCCGCCGCTCGCCGACGGGGCACGCCCGACCATGCCCAGGAACTCCTTGTTCGACGGCGTTTTCTCCAAACGGTCGATGAGCAGTTCGGTAGATTCCTTGGTGCCCAGACCCGCGAGGACGCGGTGCAGTTGCCAGATCTTCTTCAGTTCGATGTCCGGATACAGCAACTCGTCGTGGCGCGTACCGGACGACTTGATGTCGATCGCCGGATAGATCCGCTGCTCGGCGAGGCCGCGGTCCAGCTTCAGTTCCATGTTACCGGTGCCCTTGAACTCCTCGAAAATGATATCGTCCATGCGGGAGCCGGTTTCCACGAGGGCGGTCGCGATGATCGTCAGCGACCCGCCGTTCTCGATATTACGTGCCGCACCGAAGAACCGTTTCGGGCGGTAGATCGCCGCCGGGTCGAGACCGCCCTGGAGCGTCCGCCCCGAAGGCGTCACGGTCAGGTTCGACGCGCGAGCGAACCGTGTGATCGAATCCAGCAGTAGCACCACGTCACGCCCGAGTTCGACCAGACGCTTGGCTTTTTCCAGCATCATGTCGGCGACCCGCATGTGGTTCTCCGGCGGCTCATCGAAGGTAGACGCAATCACCTCGCCCTTGACCGAGCGTTTGATGTCGGTCACTTCTTCCGGTCGCTCGTCGATCAGGAGCACCATCAGCGCGATATCCGGGTGGTTCACCGAAATACTGTTGGCGATCATCTTGAGCAAGATCGTTTTACCGGCTTTGGGCGGCGCGACGACCAGCCCGCGCTGTCCCTTGCCGATCGGAGCGATCAAGTCCACGAACCGCGCCGCGATATTCTTCTGGTCGGTTTCCAGCATCAGGCGGTCGTTCGGGTAGATCGGAACCAGCTCGTCGAACTGCGGGCGGTTGCGGGCGACTTCGGGATCAACCCCGTTCAACTGCTCGACGCGAAGCAGTCCGAAGAACTTTTCGGATTCTTTCGGCGGGCGGATCTGTCACATGACATTGTAGCCTGTTTTCAGGCCGAACCGTTTGATCTGGGTTTGCGATA
>JACMMA010000439.1 GCA_014379275.1 Armatimonadota bacterium
ATCATCGCGGTGACGGCGAGACCGGAAACCCAGGCGGCGGACGCGAGCGAACCGTCCCCACCCGAAAACTGTTTCGACGCGGACAGGGCGACCGGCGCGAAGACGATGCCGAAGGTGCCAATCAGTTCGGCGGCGAAACGGTGACGCATTCGGGTTTATTCCTCGGAGGCTTTCACGGCGCCGCCCGTACGCAGGTACTCCGCGAAGTAATCCGGCAGACCGGCGGCGATCAACCGCTGGCAGGTGGTTTCGACATCGTATTCGAGGCGTATCTGCTCCGCAGTAACCTGGTCACCGTTTATCGACAGGACGCAATACCCGGCGCGACTGTCGCCGTCTTTCGACCGCCCGACGCTCCCGGTGTTTATGAAATGCACCCCGTCTACCGTGCGATGGTACGGCACGTGGGTATGCCCGAACGCGATAATGTCGGCGCGGGCGTCGTCCTTGCCGCCCGAAACGAACTGGCGCAAAAAGCCGTCCGAGCGGTTCTCGAAAAGATACTCGACCGTGGAGCGCGGCGAACCGTGGCACAGAAGTACGCGCCTGCCCTCCGCCTCGAGCCGGATTTCGCGCGGAAAGGCACGCAGTTTCAACTTATTCGCCGCCGACGTGTTTCCCCGTGTCCATTGAAACGACACCTCGCTCATGCGAATATCGAACGGCTTGATATACGAGCACCCGCAATCGCTCCTGTCGAACCCAACGCCCTCGTCGTAGTTGCCGAGAATCGCCGGGCACCCCATCGCTTCGATCAGTTCCTGGGTTTCGTTCGGCTCGCTGGCATAGCCGCCCAGATCGCCGAGGCAATACACCGCGTCATACTTTTCGCGGACGATATGATCACGAACAATGTGCATCGCAGGCAGGTTAGCATGAATGTCGGAAAAAAGTGCGACGCGGGTAGCCATAATAATATTCACACCTTAAGATGAGGGCGGGCAACATTCTTCCCCGGAAGCCGGTTCCTGGTTGAAGAACATACCGAGCAGGATCGTTTCGGCGGGATTCACCGCGCAGATCATATTTTTGCCGCGCCGCTCCATGACGATCAAACCGGCAAGGCGCAACTCTTTCAGATGTTCTGAGATCGTGGACGTGATGCGCTCCCTGCCCGTGATATGACAGCAGACTTCGCCGACGGTCGGACCCGAGACAGGGCGAACACCGCCGTCATCGTCCACTGCTATCGGCGCGTCCTGCCCGCGCAAAAACTGATAAATACGCAGTCGGGTCGGGTCGCCAAGGGCTTTAAACTTGGTCGCGGTGTCGGCCAGATCAATGATCGCGTCGATCGGCTTTTCGGCGGGAGTCATCGGAAGGGTTTGCATCGGTTTATTCGTTTCTTTCCGAAGCATTATAGCCGACGCACCCTGTCACCGCTTCGTGGTTACGACCGATCACCCTCCACCGCGCTTCATTTCGCATTATAACGAAATGATTGTAGCGTGGCGTGGCGTGGCTGTCAAGGAGTAGTTCACCTTGAGTCACACTATTTTCATCGTACGGGTTTACGGTGCGAAAAGATGGTAAGACCGACCCACCCCAGAAGTAATAAGGTGAAGCCGTTGGAGTAGAGCGGGAGCACGAACGGTTGACAGAGACAGACGATGCCACACAAAATCAACACGATGGAAAGCCATTCCGCTCCCTGCGCGAATTTCCCGGAAAGCATGGCGTAATATACACCGATTCCTTCGACGATTCCTTTTTCTCCCCCACCTCTTTGTCCTTCCCGGACGGGGCAACCTTACGTTGCCCCATCCGGGAAGGACAAAGAAAAAGGAAACACGATCACATGGTACGATGATGGTAGATGGCTATCTCACTACGCGACGATCTGAACCGCGTTCTCACACTATCGGCACCGGCACGGCGCATCGTCTCACTTTCCCCCGCGGCTACGGAAAACCTGTTCGCTATTGGCGCCGGGCAGTTTGTAGTCGGTGTGACTGCGGCGGATACTTACCCTGTCGCAGTCTCTAAACTCCCGCGTATCGGTGACTTCGGCACGCCGCGTTACGAGATGATCCGCGCCTTGAAGCCAGATCTGCTTATCGCGGAAAGCGGAACCCTCCGCGCGGACACCCTGAATATTATCTCAGAGCGTGCGAAAGTCTCTGTATTCGCGCAGGTATCGGCTCGATATAGCGATGTCGGAAAACACCTGCGTCAACTGGCGACCCTCACCGGATTGCCAGACGGAGCAAAGAAAGGGATTGCGACTCTACGGTCTGGTGAAACAGCGGCGAGACGGATCGCACAGGGCAGAAAAACGGTCCGTACCTTTCTCGAAATCTCGCGTACCCCTTTGTACGCCGCCGGTCCCGGTTCATTCCTCGACGACCTTCTGCGTATCGCGGGCGGCGTAAATGTGGTTCGCACCCGGGAGCCCTACCCGATGGTTTCGCGGGAAAGTCTCCTTGTGGCCGATCCCGAGGTCTACATAGTTACGGTCCCCGGCGCGTCGGAGCAGATTCGGACCGCTCCCGCGCTTCCTTCGCCGCTCGACACCATCCGCGCGGCGAAGGAAAACCGTGTGTACGCCCTGCCGATCGATCTCCTGTTTCGCCCCACACCGCGCCTTGCCAAAGGGTTATACCTGTTGGCGAAGGCGTTGCACCAATCGCTTTAAGGCGGGGAACCTGTTCCCCCGTGAACATCTCCAAGCGTCCGTAGTCGAACTGGAGGAACACGTATATAACCCTTTATTGCAAATCCGCCGCGCCGAAGTTCACCGCGAACCGCTTGCACCAGATACTCACGCCTTTGACCTGCGTCACGTCCACGCCCGCCGGTAGGACATAGTTCTGATCCCCGATATTGCCCTTGATGACGCCGAGGTCGACGAAATTCCCCTTGTTGATGGCGTCGCTATCGGAGCCGCCGGCACCTTTTACGAGATACACATGCACATCGGGACCGTTCGACGTGCTGAATTCCGACAAGCGGAGCACTTTCTTGCCGTCCGCATCCAGAATCTGTGCCTTGCCCGTCGTCTGGTGCGAGATCCCGGAAAAAGTGCCGGAAGCGATGGGCCGGCTCGACGACGCGGCGATGGCGGTTTCATTGACGGATCGGTTGACGAAGAGTGCTTCGGGGCGGAATAGATACCACATCACTACCAGCACGGGCACCACCGACAAATAAACGAAAATACGATTCCGGCGAATCAACTCTCTCATAGCAGTTTTCTTTCTTGTAGTAGGTAGCGAAGGTAACACGTCACCTTCGCTACCATGAACAGCAATCGTTGCGATTAGTGCTTCGCGGCGGTAAGCGGGGCGGTGCCGAAATTGACATCGAATTTGTCGCACCAGATCGTTACCGCGAGGTACTTCCAGAGGTCGATCTTCGCCGGAACTTTGAACGTCTGCGAGGACTTACCTTTTTGAAGCGGACCGAGGTCAATGTAGCCCGCTTTGGTGACGGCGGCATCCGTGGTGACATCCTCGGCGGCAACCAGATACACATGGACGGCGGGACCCTCTGCCGTGGAGAACCCGGTCAAGCGGAGTTCGCGGGTGCCGTTCGGATTTTCATAAATAGTCGCGGTGCCTTTAGTGTTGTGGGCGACCTTGTGAAACTTGCCGATAGTGACTTTGATCGCGGATTCTTTCGCGCCCATTTTGTCCGCCATCTTGCTGCCCATCGCGGACGGAGCCGGGGACATTTTGTCGCCCATCTTGTCTTGAGCGAAGACGGAAGAACCAGATAATGCAGTCAAAGCGGTAAAAGCAACCGCGAGAGTCGTGATGTGTTTAATGAGTGTCATTAGAGTAACTTTCTGTCGTTTTTCAGATTATTCAGCGATATCAGATGTTTTTTTTTCCTTAACCGCCACGCTAATTGAACAAACAAAGCCCCGGCGAAAGTTCGCCGGGGCAGCAAAAAGTTTTCCAATACGGGACCCCGCCCCTCTTATGCGGATAAGCGGCGGCTCATCTCCTCCATGGGGGCGAGTTCTTCCAGGAGGCGCGTCATGCCGTCGGTTTGGGTGACGACCCCTTCGATGTCGGCGAGAACCTGCTCGGGCGAGCGCGCCCGCAGTTGATCGTTGATCAAGCCGAATGAGTCTTCCAGGAGCTGCATCTGATGCCCGAGGTTGATTAAAAATCGCCCGATCTTCTCTACGTGCTCGCGGCGACTTTCCACCACCTCGATCCGCTTATCCAGAACCGCCTGCGTGTTCAGATCCTCTTCCTTTTCGCGGATCGCCTGAATCTCCTCGATGTCCAGTCCGTACGCCGTCTGGATCGCAGTGACAGCTTTCCGGATCGTGTCCGTGGGAAGCGGTTTTGCCATATCGGCAGTGAGCGGGTTATCGCTACGATACCCCGTCGCGTCGGTCGGGCGGATCTTCACCGTGCGGTCCCGGTCGTCAAGCTTCGGCATCCAGGAGCGGCGGTTCGGGGCGTTCGCGATCACCGGCGGCGGTACCGGGTTGGCGGACGGTTTGTTGTCCAAGACCACCTCGGCGTACACGTTCTGCAGATACTGGCGAAACTGCGATTCTTTGAGGGCGAAGCGCAAGAATTGCTCCAGGAGGTAGTCGAGTTTTCGCAGGACCTCACGGAACCACGTCTCGCCTTCTAACCCTTCGGTATTGGTGACATGCTCCCGGATGGCCTCCAGCCGCGCAAACCGTTCCTGCACGTCACGCCCGATCTTCGGAAAAACGTCCGCCTTGAGCGCGTCGCGCCGTGCCCGGATATCTTTGTCGAACCGGGACGAAAGACGCGCCCCGTACCACTGACTGTCCGGCACGAACAGAAGATAAGCGGCTTCGGCAACCACGCCAATCAGCAGGGGCAAAGGATTCAACAATGCCATAGAAAGGGCGGCGGCTCCGGCAAGCCCGAGGAGGTTGCCTTGTTCCTGAAACGCTTGTTGCAGACGATTACGCTTGGTGGGTTCGGAATTCATAGGTTAGTGGGCAGTGATCAATGCCCGGCGGTTGATTATACCGTCTCCAGATGCACCTTTTTTTTGTCCTTCCCGGACGGGGCCAACGCATCGTTGGATCGGTTTCATCTGCGGTGCTGTTTCTACGACAGGCTTCGCGCGAGTCGTGTTAGCCCTTGCTGTTTTCCCGCGAGTCCGGCGTTTGTGGCTTCACACGGAGGGTGTATCCAGAAACGGGGGTCTAGCGGGGAAGGACCGACACACCACCACCCACCAG
>JACMMA010000440.1 GCA_014379275.1 Armatimonadota bacterium
AGACGCATCAGGCAGGCTTTGTTGCCCGCCCGGGAAGGATTGGATGTACAATGGAAATCGGTCAAACGCGGATTGTGATTCGCCCTGCGATGTTCGTACTTATCGGTTCGGTAGTGTTCGGATTTGCCGCCGTCGCCGCGGCAGGATGGTATGCGCTCGGACCCAAGTCGAGTGACGGGTTGATTAACCCGACCCGATGGACGTACGGCACCACCGGCGGTGCCGCGGCAACGTTCGATATGCTTTCCGCAAAAGGCACCAAGGAACTGATCGCCACCCGGGATGGATTTTCCAACGTGAACGTCAAGGATGGGTTCAAAGTAAACATCAACGACGTCGGGAAAACTCCGAACTGCGTTTACATCCGGAACGCCATCAATTTCGATAAAACAACCACGCCGAAGGATCTCCAGTTCAGTTTCACCGGGCGTGCCGCTAGTTCCGCCCCCGTAACATTCACCATACGTGACAGCCGCCTCAAAAAGGGCGGCGCATTGCTTTGGAGCCATACGTTCAATATCAAAGGCGACTGGCAGCAGTATTCCGAGAAAGTGCCGGTCAGTGCGGTTAGTGGCGGCCAGTTACAACTGATGGTGGTCGCCGGACACCTGGGCGCGAAACCGGGTGAGCTTGCGCTACGGGAAATCGCCCTGAAATAAGTTCGCTGTGGGAGAATTCGTGGCTTCGTTCGGGGGAATCCACTCCCCCGAACGAAGCCACGAATCCCGCGAAGACGCAATAGCGCGGTTTCGCGTATACTGAGCGCATGTCGAATAAACCACGCTTCTTGCTCCTCGTTCTAGACGGATGCGGCGCGGGCGAACTGCCGGACGCCGTGGAGTTCGGCGACGGTGACTTTGCCGCGAATACCCTCGCCCACACGGCGGACGCCGTGGGCGGTTTGACCGTAACAAACCTGCAACGCCTTGGCCTCGGCAATATCACCCCGATACAGGGCGTCGCGCCGGAACCGAACGCGCCTGCCGCGTGGGGGCGACTCGCCGAAATCAGCCGCGGCAAAGATACCGTGACCGGACACTGGGAAATGGTCGGGGTGCATACCCGCGTCGCGTTCCCGACCTATCCGCAGGGCTTCCCGCCGGATGTTATCGCGGCGTTCGAGCAGATCACCGGGCGCGGGACGCTCGGCAACTACCCGGCGTCCGGGACCGAGATCATCAAAATCCTCGGCGAGGAGCATGTACGCACCGGATCGCCGATCCTGTACACCAGCGCCGACAGCGTTTTCCAGGTCGCCGCGCACGAAGACCCGGCGATCTTCGGTCTGGAGCGGTTGTACGACGTGTGCGAGAAAGCACGGCGCATGCTACAGGACCCGCATCACGTCGGCAGGGTCATCGCCCGCCCGTTCGTCGGCACGGATGCGACGACATTCAAGCGCACCGAAAACCGACGCGATTACCCCCTGCCCGCGCCACACGACACCGTTCTGGATACGTTGACGGCGGCGGGAAAGCACGTCCACGCCGTCGGCAAGATCGGCGAGATCTTCGGCGGGCGCGGCATCACGACGAGCGACAAGACCACGAACAACCCCGATCATATCGCGGCGATCCTGCGGTTCCTGCGCGGCGAAGGCGCGGGGGCGGACGCCGACTTTCTTTTCGCCAACCTGGAAGACTTCGACATGCTGTATGGGCACCGCAACGACCCCGTCGGCTTCGCCCGCCTGCTCACCGAGTTCGACACGGCTATCGGCGAAATGCTCCCGCTCTTGCACCCCGGCGACCTTCTCGCCATCACCGCCGACCACGGCAACGACCCGACCACACCATCCACGGACCATTCCCGCGAGTACGCCCCGTTACTGATGTTCGGTCCGCCCGTCACGAAACCGACCCCGCTCGGCGACCGCGCGACCTTCGGCGACTGGGGCGCGACGGTTTCAAAATGGCTCGGCGCACCGCTCCCTGCGCTAGGCACGCCGTTGCCGGATTTTTAACCACAGAGGCACGGGGGGCACAGAGTACGGAAAGAGAGTTTTTTGAGTTTGGGGCTTGCCGATTTAATCCGGCGTGCCGACTAGCGAGGTGGGTGAAAAACTTCTTCCCCCGTTCTCTATGCCCTCCGTGCCTCTGTGGTTAAAAATCCGGCAACATCGGGTTCGCGGGTGCCGATTCGCTAACGATTTTTTAACACCCGGTGCCTACAATGCGAGTAAGACAGGAAGAAGGGCGGTACTTTGATTCCATGCGAGAGATTCTTTTAACGGCGGCGGCACTTTGGTTGGTGTCCCAGAATGGCAACGCGCAGGGTAAGGGCAAACCGAAAGGTCCGGCTCCGACCCCGAAATTAACGACCAAAGAGTTCCCGGACGGGACCGGCTTGATCGGGCTGGCACCGGGCTGGGTACTCGACGGCGCGTATCGAGGCACCTGTGGCTGTAAAAGCGCGAACGGGTCGTCGATCATGATGGGCAGGGGACAGGCGATCCTGCGCCCGGATGGTCCGGTAGGACAGATGCCCGAAGCGGCGATGCTGAAGATGCCAGCGGCACAAGTCGGCGACCTGGGCGGCGCGATCCGCTCGATTCTGGAAGGGGGTGGTTCCCGCGTGAAGAGCCTGCGCTCCCGCCCCGCCCCGCCCATCTCTCCCGGCGTCCCGGCGTTTTACTATCTCTATGAGTATGAAAAACAGGGCAAGAGACTTACCGCCCTGGGGTATTTCACGACGATCGCCTATTATGACTCATCGTCGAACTGGGACCTGTATTCGTCGTATGTCACCGCGCCGTCGGAGCGATTCGTGACGGATCTACCGGTGATGATGGCGATGTGGAACTCGTGGCGTCCGAACGGAAGCAAGCCGAAAGCGGGAAGCGAAAGCGCGATGATCGATGAGGTGTTGAAAGAGAACCTCAAAACCCACGCCGCGACCATGAAAGAACAGCGCGAAAGTTTCGAACGCATGCAGGAGAAGTTCAAAAACGCCCTGCTTCAGTAGTCCTGCAGTGCCTGAAGACGGTTTCGTCCGGAAATATCATGACAAACAGCCACCTGATCGGTTTGGTCACGTTCGGTGCTTCCGCACTATTTGCGCTCGTGGCGTGGGTGGTC
>JACMMA010000441.1 GCA_014379275.1 Armatimonadota bacterium
GCGCCGTCCGCGCAGGACAATAAAAAAGAAACGAAATGAGCCAGTACTGCTTAACTCAGGTCGAAGTCGGCCTCGAACGTTCGGCGCCAGGGGAGACGTACTGAGTCGGGCACGAGTGACAGCCCGGTGCCGACGCCGACGGCTTGCAATTTGCGTAGCTTTTCCGTGAGTCCGGCTTGGATCGTCTGGCGGGCGAAGGTTTGCTCGTCGTCGCTGTCGTAGGCGGGGTCGCGGCGTCCGGTTCTGGTCTGGATCGCATCGCGGGTCGTGTGGCGCACCACGGCCTGATACGCCCAGTCTTCCAGGAATCGGTGCGTCAGGAACCGGGATTGCGCCGCTTCGCGTTCGGGAACGTCGTCGGTGAAGGTCGAAAGGATCGCCTGCGCGACCGTGGTTCCGAGCGTGTTCCCGGCGGTGTTCCACGCGCCATACGCGGCAAGATCAGCGGGTTTCAGGGGGCAGTCGGGGGCGAAAAGCAGTTCGATGAACAGCGGGTCGGAACCGTTCGGGTACGTGATGTCGCCGACGGCTACAGGGACTCCGGCGTATTGCTTCGCCGCGAGCGTGTCGAGGAATGTGCGGTACGGTGCCTCCCGCTCGGATCGCTCTGACGCCGCGAAACTGGCCTTCCATTCCGTGCGGCGCGGCGACGGCGGGAGGACGCCGAGGATAATGTCGGCGTTGTCGGGGGAGTCCGCGACTCGTCCGCCGCACGCACGAATCTGCGCCTCGACGGTGATTCGGGCGGCGCGGTCCTCGTAGGGCGCGACGATCTCCTCCCCGCCGGGCACCGCATACAGCGGATAGATGGCGGGTTGAACGCCGCGTTTCGCGCAGACGAGACGGCACAGGAGTGCTGACCCGACTTCGTCCGCGCCGGGGTGCATCATGATCCGGCTTCTCGCGTCGCTGCCCAAAAGGTTCATCCACGATTCGAGCCATGTCTTCTCGCGCGTCGGAAGCCCGTAGACGGAAGTGTCGTCGGAGGTCAGCAGGAGAAGGTCGAGTCGTTTCCGTCCGACCAGATCGAGGAGCGCAAGGTTGACGGCATGGTTGCGGAGACGGCGTGTCAGGAAGTCGGCGACGAACGGTTCGGGAAGTTCGGTTCGAAGGCGGGCGAGCTGCTCGGCGTCGCCGCGGTCGAGTTCGCCGTGGACCTCTTCTTTGTGGAGCAGTTGCGACAGCTGATAGAATCGCGTCCCGTACTGTTTCCAGTAGTCCGGCTCCTCCACATCCACGTCGGCGTTCGACACGCGACTGACCAGCCCGAATGCGTACACGGTTTTCCCGCGCCGGGCGATCTCTTCAAGGATGGACAGCCGGGGCAGAACGTCGGCGACGGAATCGGCTGAAATGCGCGACTGGATCAGGTTGCCGAAAAGCAGATATTCGGCGGACGCGATCACAGCGTCGGCATTGGATTCGGCGAGCCATGCGGAAACCGCGGCAACGTCCGCGCCCCGTTTATGTTCGCCACGCACGGCGACCGGGGGCAGTTCGACATTCACCCCGGCGATGGCACCGAGCATTTCGGGGTAGCGGGTGTTGACCGGGCGTTCGTCGAGCGGGAGGAGGGCGATAGTCAGAGCATTCGGATTGTTGCCCCCACTCCCTAGCCCCCGCTCCTGAGGAGCGGGGGTGGGGGCACTCATCAAATCAATCAACGGCATCTCCTTCAAATCTTTCTATATAGGGCATCCCGGCTTCCGCACCGGCGATACCAACAAGCGCGACACACGCCGCGCCTACGAC
>JACMMA010000442.1 GCA_014379275.1 Armatimonadota bacterium
CACGGCTGATCGCGCTGGCGAAGCATTACGGCATCGCGGTCCGGGTCGTGCGCCGGGTCGGGCATTTTGTGCCCGCCGGGGTCCCGCTCCTATTCGTCTCTAAAGGTGAGCGGGTGTCGCCCGAGATGAACACGGAGCTTTTGCAGACGTTCGACCTCGGTCCGACCCGGACGCTGGAGCAGGACGTGGAGTTCGGGATTCTACAGATCGTGGACATCGCGCTAAAAGCCATCTCGCCCGCGATCAACGATCCCTCCACGGCGATCAGTTGCGTGGATCAACTCAGCCGGATACTGATCCGCTTCGCCTCGCGCGAGCCGGTCGCGGCGCGGTTCTACGACCCGCCCGGCGTTCTGCGGGTGCACATCCCCTGGCCCGACTTTGACCGCCTGGTGGAATCCGCTTTTGAGCAGATCCGGCTGTACGCGAAAACGGACGTCGCGGTGAGCCTGCGGCTGTTGCGCGCCCTCGGCGATATTACCGGGACTACCACCGTCCCGGAGTTTCGCCAGACCCTGCTTGACCGGGGCAGGCGGATCGTCGCCGGGTGCGCGGAGAAATTAGGCGACGACGAGATGAACGAACTCCGCGCCCGCCTCGCTTCACTGGAGGCATTGCCCGCCCCGTAGGAATAACTGGTAAGGTTGGACGCGGGAGCGTCTTGCGCCACCATCCAATCAATGTTACAATTCAACCGATGTCGCAGGATAGGAATAATAGTTCCATATATGATACAAGCCGTACGGCGGATCGTGTCCTCGACATCTTCGAGTATTTAGAAGGGTTCGACGCGCCGCGGACCGTGACGCAGATCGCCGAACAACTTAGCCTGCCGAAGGCGACCGCCTTCCGGTTAGTTACCGCGCTTCGGGAGCGCGGCTATCTCGCGCAAGACCGCCCGCGCGGGGGATACCGGCTGGGAGCACGACTGCTACGGCTCGCGGTCGGGGCGCGGCGGCAGATCGGCGTCGCGCGGGCGGCACCACCGATCCTGCGCCGACTCGCGCAGGAAACCGGGGAGTCCTGTCAGGTGTCGGTGCGCGAAGGCGGGTACGCGCTGTGTGTCGCCCGCGAAGCCGCGCCGGATCAGAAGCAGTGGTCATTAACCGGCGATGTGGGGACGATTTTTCCGCTTCACGCCACGGCGGTCGGCAAGATTCTGCTCGCACACGTGCCGGACGCGGACCGGCGGGCGTACCTCGCGGCACCGCTCGCCGTCAGCACCCCGCACACTGTCACCGGCCCGGAGTCCCTCGAAGCGATCTTGCGGCAGGTACGCGAACGGGGGTATGCCCGCGACGACGAGGAGTTCCGCGTCGGGCTTTGCGCCGTTGCTGCGCCGGTGTGCGGCGCGGACGGCGGCGTGGTCGGGGCGGTCGGTGTCACCCTGCTCCGGCAATCCAAACTGGCGGGCGACAAAACCGTCGCCCGCATCGTCCCCGCGCTACTCGAAGCGGCGCGGGAACTGTCGGCGGAACTCGGCGCACCCACCGCCCCGCCGGAAAGGAACCGCCCATGATCATCGCGGACCTGAGCGAGATCGAAGGGCGTATTTACCCGGCGCGGCGACGCACCCAGAACATCGTCGGGGGCGTGTCTCCCATACAGGCGACGGCGTTCGCGCTCGGGCACGTGACGCTGGAGCCGCGCGGCGGGCAGGTCCCGTGGCATAACCAGGAGCAGGAAGAGGTGTATTTCATCCTCGACGGCACGGCGGAAATGTGCCTCGGTGAAGAGCGGCAGACTCTGACCACCGGGCAGACGGTGTTTATCCCGCCCGGCGTCTTCCACCAACTCACCAACATCGGGGACACCCCGCTCCGCATGCTCTACGCGTACGGTCCGGCGGGCGACGTCGCACACTGGCGGCAGGAACTCTCCGGCACACTCCCGAAGGCGGGGGAAGACGCCCCGCCCCTGCCCGCTGGGGCGCGACCGCAACACACCGAAATCACACCGTCCGAAGCATTCCCCGAGGAAACCCAATGAAAACACGAAAAATCGGCATCATTATGAACGGCGTCACCGGGCGGATGGGCACCAACCAGCACCTTCTGCGCTCGGTCGCCGCGATTGCGCAGGCGGGCGGGATGCCGCTCTCCGACGGCGAGGTATTGATTCCTGACCCGATCCTGGTCGGGCGCAACGCCGCGAAGCTGGAAGCACTCGCGAACCGTTCGGGGATCGGGGCACGTGTTTCCACCGACTTAGACGCGGTCTTAGATGACCCGTACAACGAAATCTACTTCGACGCCCAACTGACCCAACTGCGTGCCCCGGCGGTCAAAAAGGCGATCCAGGCCGGAAAGCATATCTACTGCGAGAAGCCGAGCGGCACGACCACGGCGGAAGCCTACGAGCTGTATACGCTGGCGAAAACGGCGGGCGTCAAGCAAGGCGTGGTGCAGGACAAACTGTTCCTGCCCGGTCTCGTCAAACTGAACGGGTTGATCCAGTCCGGTTTTTTCGGCGAGATTTTATCGGTGCGCGGCGAGTTCGGCTACTGGGTGTTCACCGGGCACGACCAGATCCCGGTCCAGCGTCCGTCGTGGAACTACCGCAAGGAGGACGGCGGCGGGATCATCGTCGACATGCTCTGCCACTGGCGCTACGTGCTCGACAACCTGTTCGCGCCGGTGAAAGCCGTGTCGTGCCTCGGCACGACCCACGTCAAGGAGCGCGTGGACG
>JACMMA010000443.1 GCA_014379275.1 Armatimonadota bacterium
CTGTTCATTGCGGCAATAGACAAGAAAAAAGGATAGCGACCCGGTTCGCGCTACCGTCCTGTCAAACGTTCGTCTGACTGCGCTCCCCGCGTCGTTATCCCTAAAGGGTTTTGTCGAATGAACGAAAGTATTGTAGCAGGGCGTGGGAAATGCGTCAAGCACTGAAACCACCGTCGGCAAGATTGGGACATTGATTAGATTCCTATGTAGAGAACATACCAGTTCCCCGTAGCGGCTTGCCGTCCAAATTCGGATAACAGCGTCAATCCCGCGACGAGATTGTCCCGAGAAGTCTTGCATCCAAACGGCTTCCAAATTTCCGGGTTCCGCCCTCCTCATCATTCTGGCTAATCTTCGCGATCACAGTCATGAGCCCATTATACCGGCTTAGGTTTCAACGTAGCGCGGAGTTTGGCGAGCGGAAACGTATTCACGACATCGTTCGGCGAGAGCCATGCCCGCCGCGCCACGGTTATTCCCCACGAAATCAGCCCGAGTCCGCCGGTCGAGTGCGCGTCAGCATTGATCGACAGCAACACGCCCGCGTCTTTCGCTTTTCGCGCATACTCGTCGCGCAGATCGAGCCGCTCCGGAGAGGCGTTAATTTCGAGTATAGTTCCGGTCCGGGCGGCGGCAGAGATGACCGCGTCCACGTCCATCGGGTACGACTCGCGCCGCCCGAGGAGTCGACCGGTCGGGTGCCCGATGATATGAACGAGCGGGTGCTCGATGGCACGGACGATGCGCTCCGTCATCGCCGCCGCGTCCTCTTTGTAGCGTAGGTGGACCGATGCGACGACAATGTCGAGTCGCGCCAGAAGATCGTCCTCGCAATCAATCGCGCCGCTCGCCAGAATATCGGCTTCAATGCCGGTGAGAATCGTCAACCCACGCGAAACGAACTCCTTGTTCAGTTCCGCTATTTCGTCGATCTGTTTTTCGAGCCGGTCCCGCGTCAGTCCGTTCGCGATGGTCAGCGAGCGGGAATGGTCCGTGATGGCGAGGTACTCGTACCCTCGCGCAAGAGCTGCTTCCGCCATTTCGCGGATCGTCGCGGTGCCATCACTTCCACGAGAATGTTCGTGCAACTGTCCGCGGAAATCGGCTTCGGCAACAAAGTTCGGTAAGCCGTGATCGCGGACCGTCTCGATCACGCCCGGGGTGTCACGGAGTTCGGGCGGGATGACAGGCAGATTCAGTGCAGCGAAAACGTCGTCTTCCGTTGCGAGTGATACCTTGTTTACCGAATCGCCCGGTTCGAGCGAGTCATAGAACGATGCAGGACCCGTGGCGGCAAGTACAGCGAATCCCCATGCGGACCAACGCAAGCCCGCGTCGTAGGTCGCCACGGTGAGCGGCAGGCCGTTTTCAATAGGGGCCACGAAGTGCGCGGAGGAGGACTCTGCGACGGCCCCCATACCAGGTAACGCCTGGGCGGAGGAGAGCGTTTGCGGTGCGTTCGTAGTGTCGGCGAGCAGATATATCCCGCGTACGGTGTCGCAACCACGCCGGATCTCGCCGCAGATTTCCACCCGCCGCACTTCGGGAAAGGCACAGATCGTTCGTTGGAACCGCTCGGCAAGGGGGAGGGCAACATATAGCGGCACCGTTTCGGAGAGACGACGCCACCGCTCGATGTTCTCGATCAGTTTCGTTTCCTTCGCCGCGCCGAAACCGGGCAACACGCGCACCTTTCCGTCCCGCGCCGCCTGTTC
>JACMMA010000444.1 GCA_014379275.1 Armatimonadota bacterium
ATCTCCGCTTCCAACTCGTGCGGTTTTTCCTCGGCGCCATCGTAGAACGCCACGCCGCCGCCGTGTGTCTGCACTTTGGTATCGTAGAGCTTGCCGAACTTCTCGCCGTTGATATTCAAGCCGCCTTTGAAATCCGCGCCGCCTTCCGTGCCGTATAGCGTGCAGTTCGCCTCTGACGGGTTCCGCTCGTTCAACGCCCAGGACGATTCCAGAAATATCGTCGCGCCGGACTTCATCTTGATGAAACCGAATGCCGAATCTTCTACTGTATATATCTTCGGGTCCCACGAACCCCAGGCGTTCGCGGCGTTCTCGCGGTCGGCGAGTTTGCGATACACGGACCCTGTAACCGACTCGACTTCATAGTTGTTCATCAGCCAGAGCGTCAGGTCGAGCGCATGAGTGCCGATGTCGATCAGCGGACCGCCGCCCTGCTTGTCCGCGTCCAGAAACACGCCCCAGGTCGGCACGGCGCGGCGGCGCACGGCGTGCCCCTTCGCCATGTAGATTTCACCGAGATCGCCATTATCGATCATCTTCTTGAGGATCTGCGAGTCGGCACGGAACCGGCTCTGATAACCGATGGAGAGTTTCTTGCCGGTACGCTTCGACGCTTCGAGCATCGCGCGGGCGTCGGCGGCGCGTTTCGCCATCGGCTTCTCGCTCATCACGTGTGCTCCGGCTTCGAGCGCGGCGATCGTGATCGGCGCGTGGGAATCGTTCGGCGTGCAGACATGCACGACGTCGATACCGCCCTTCGCGAGCAGTGCCTGATAATCGGTGTGCACCGCCGCGCCGGGAACCCCGTACTTAGTCGCGGCTTCTCCCGCCTTCCATTCCTCGATGTCGCAAAACGCGACCAGATCAACGGTAGTAGACGACAACCGTTTCAACGCAGGCAAGTGTTTACCATTCGCGATACCGCCGCAACCGACGACGGCGACTTTCAACTTCTCGGGCATAGTGTAAAAGGAGACCTTTCCCTGTTTCTAAATAAAATCACGGCGCGACACGGCAAAACAAACGCCCTGCCCGGCGCACCCTGGGATAGTTTCGCCGCCGGGTTCGCAGTCTCCTGCTACTGGCATGAGGCGACTCGGCATCGATAATTTCGGTGAAGCGTGTTCCCCGTAACCGGAACGGCGGTCGCGCGTCTAAACCTCCAGAGGATCAACCTATGCAGAGATGTCAAACGACGCGACAGCATCACAACGCCTTCACCCTGATCGAACTGTTAATCGTAATCGCTATCATTGCCCTGCTCGCCGCGATCGTCTTTCCCGTGTTCGCCACGGCGCGAGACAAAGGAAGGCAAGCCGCGTGCCTGTCGAACACGCGCCAACTCGGGAACGGCTTGATGCTCTACGTTCAGGATAGCGACGAAATGTTCCCGTTCTCCTACGCGCCCGACCTCGGCAACTACTGGCCCGATCTGGTGCGCCCGTACACCGGGCAGAAAGCAGGCGGGAACGCCGCGACGATATTTCTGTGCCCTTCGGATTCCGGCGAGGCACTGACCTATTCCACGAACCCGCAGGTGATCGGGCTGTACGAACCGAGCGGCACGCCCGACAACTTTTTTGCGTCGGTGATAGCACTCCCCGAGATCGCGGAGCCGACAAGCGTCGTTCTGCTCGGCGACGCGTTGACGGCGCGGGGTGGAGTCGGGTTGTTCGGGGGCGGCAACACCGCGCCGGTCGAGTACGCCTACCCGCATCCCGCGCTGACGAAGGATCATACGAGAGACGATACGTGGTGCGCGGACTGGGTCGTCCCCGCCACCGACGGCTGTAACAACAAGCAGATCGCGTGGCGGCATAGCGGGGGCGCGAACTTCGTCTACAGCGACGGTCACGCCAAATGGAGCAAGCCGGGCAGATTGAAGGACGGCAATTTCGACGTGCGTTGCAAACCCGGCGTCGGATGTACCGGCAAACCGACCCCGCCCGACCCGGCGGAATACCCGGCGGTGTCGCCGACCTGTGGCGGCGAGTCGGCACTCAATTGCGAATGATACGGACCGGGAGGGAACGTTTCAATGTCCGAATGGGAGAAGAACCGACGAATGATCGATGCCGATGACATCAGCCGGATCGTGGAAACGCTTCCCGAGGCAAACCGGAGTGGGTCCAGTTTTGAAGTCAACAGAAGGGGCTTCGCGTGGTTCTATCAGGAAAAGGTCGAGGGGCGGCGGGGGCGGATCGAACACCCCGATGTGCTTGCCGTCCGGGTCGCCGACCTGACCGAGAAGGAAATACTCATTGCAATGGACCCCGAAAAGTTCTTCACGGACGCGCACTACAAGGGGTATCCCGCCGTGCTGGTGCGTCTCGCCACTATCGACACTGACGACCTGACTGACCTCCTTTCCAATGCATGGCGTACCCGTGCGCCGCGCAGACTGGTAGCGGAATTCGACGCCAGGGCGAATGCCAGTGCCTGACGGCAGAGACTCAGGAACCCATTTTTCCCTGCCGGGCATACCGTTTCATTGTTCTACCTTCGGCGGTTTCTGGTATGCGGGTGCCCTCTGTCGGGTACAGTAAAGGAGAACCGGCGTAACTACCAGGCGTCGCGTTCGATACTCGAAAGAAGGACACGACATGGCAGACGATATTTTTCTGATCCTGCACGGCTGGGGCGGCAATAAGCCGGCGCACTGGCAGGAACATTTATACAACGCGTTGACCGACGCCGGGAAAAAAGTGCATTACCCGAAAATGCCGGACCCGACAGCCCCGGTCAAAGAGGCGTGGCTGGCGAAGGTGCAGGAAGAGTTCGACGAGATCGGGACGGGCAAATCGGTCACCGTCGTCTGCCACAGCCTCGGCGCGATCACCTGGCTTCACTACGTGACGCAGGCGACGGAAAAGTTGGCGGATCGCGTTCTGTTGGTCGCCCCGCCGTATGTGATCCCGGAAGTCCCGCCGACCGACGCTCCTCCCGGCGTGGGGGCGTTCTTTCCGCCCGCACTGGACGCCGATGCGGTGAAGCGTGCCGCGACTGAAACCCATTTTATCGCGTCCGACTCCGACGATTACGCGACGTTCGAGCAGACCAAAGCCTATTCCGACCGCGTAAACTGCCCGATTCATTTGCTCCCCGGCGCGGGGCATATTTCACCCTACTGGGGCTACGGCGAATGGACCTGGGTGCGCGACTGGTGCCTGCGGACGGCGGAGATGCCGCCGGTGCCGCGCCCGAAAGACGCTGGGTAATCCCCGGTAATCATTCCCGAGCAGTAAGGAACACCCGGTATGGCAAGGAAAAATGGAGCGGGTGGTGCAGATGTACTGCTTCAACAAGTCGTTACGCATTATGACGAGAACGGCGACATAATCACACCGGGTGTTGTCAAGATAGATCAAGTGTATGGCGCCGAGGACGCCCCCGCTCTCAAGGGCTGGGAGGCGATCCGTCGGCGTCCGGGTATGTACATCGGCGACGTAGGTATACGCGGTCTACATCATCTATTCAAGGAGATCATCGACAATTCGGTGGACGAAGTGCTCACGGGAAATTGCACCGCGATAGATGTGGTGCTCGGCGACGACTATTCGATCACGGTGTCCGACAATGGGCGCGGTATCCCCGTAGATATTATCGGAGATTCGGGCAAAACCGGAGTTGAATTGGTTTTCACGGATATACATGCGGGCGGTAAGCTCCACGGCGATGGCTACAAAGTTTTTGGTGGATTACACGGCATTGGAGCGTCGGCAGTGAACGCGCTCAGTGAATGGCTCCAATGTGACGTGAAGCGTAGCGGCAAAGTGCATCGGATGCGTTTCGAGCGAGGAGTACCGATGACCTCGCTCGAAACCGTGGGGGATTGTGATACGGAGGGACGAGGAACCACCGTAACATGGCTCGCCGATAAGACAATGTTCCATCCCGCACTGACTAATGCAGGGAATCTTGCTTATGACGGCGGATTGATTGCCAACCGTTATCGCGAACTCGCTTATCTATTACCTGCCGCACGGATCACATTCCATGACCGATTGTACGAAAAGCCGCCACAAACGTTTCATTTTCCGAACGGCGTCGCAGACTACGTGCGCGATCTGAATTGGGGACGCGATGTTTTTCCGGCAGAACCTATCGCGATTCGCGGGACAGTCGGCGAGACTCACATTGAAGTCGCCCTGCAATACAGTGACGCGGACGGCTCGGCGATTCTCGGCTTCGGAAACATGCTGCCGACGCCGGACGACGGGACGCATGTCACGGGATTCCGCCGCGCCCTGACAACAGCGGTCAACGGAATAAGTGCTGTACGAACGAAACACGATGGCAAAACAACACGGCGCGGTCTGACGGCGGTTATTTCCGTCACCGTACACAATCCCTACTGGTACGGTTCGTCGAAGACCCGTCTCGCAAACCATGAGTTAGCGGGAATCGTCTTCTCATTAGTATACGCTCGCCTGAAGAACCATTGGGCACAATATCCCGAGCAAGGTCAGGGCGTTCTTAAACGGCTCATGCGTTATACCGATTGAAAAGCAGCGTCGCGTGGTACCATACTCTACGTCGTTTTACAACGACGCGAAGGAGTATCAACCCCGTGCCGCTCGATCTTTCCGCTGCTACCGCCCCCGTTTGCCCGACCCGACCACACACCGTGACCGTCCACGAAGACGACCGTTCCGATCCGTATTTCTGGCTCCGCGAAAAAGGAACGCCCGAAGTCACCGCGTATCTGGAAGCCGAGAATGCCTATACCGATGCCGTTTTCCTGAAGCCGACCGAAACCCTTCGCGAAACGTTATACAACGAGATTCTGGCGCGAATCCAGGAGACCGACCTGTCGGTGCCGTACCCCGACAACGGTTATCTGTACTACACCCGCACCGAGGAGGGCAAGCAGTATTCGATTCACTGCCGGAGGAAGGCGGGTCTCCCCGAGCAAGCCGAGCAGATCACGCTCGACCTGAATGTGCTCGCCGAGAACGAATCGTTCCTGTCGGTCGGGACGTACACGGTGTCGGACGACACAAACTTGCTGGCTTTCACGACCGATACGACCGGGTTTCGGGAATACACGCTACGCATTAAAAACCTGCAAACCGGCGAATTGCTCCCCGACACGCTCCCGAAAGTGGACGGCGCGGTCTGGTCCGCGGACGGGAAGTACGTTTTTTATGTCACGGAAGACGAAACGAAACGCCCGTACCGCGTTTTCCGGCACACGGTCGGCGAACCGGACGCCGCGAATGACGTAAAGATTTATGAGGAAAGCGACGGTCTATATCGCGCGTTCCTGTACCGCTCCCGTGACCGGGCGTTCGTATTTATCGGCTCGGCGTCGTCCACGTCCACGGAATACCATTACCTGCGTGCCGACGATCCGACGGTCGCGCCGATTCTGGTTCTGCCGCGCGAGGAGGAACACGAGTACTATCTGGACCACCGGGATGGGCTGTTTTACATCCGAACCAACAAAAACGCGCTCAATTTCCGGCTCGTCACCGCGCCGATTCAATCTGCCGGGGATTGGACGGAAATCCTCGCGCATCGTCCTGATGTGATGCTGGAAGACCTTGCCGTTTTTGCCCGCCACCTCGTTATCGAAGAGCGCGAGAACGGTCTGCCCCGCCTCGTGGTGCGCGACCTGGCGACGACTCGGGATCACGTGGTCACGTTCCCGGAGCCGACGTATGCATTGCAGGGCGAGTCGAACCGTGAGTTCGATACCGATCTGTTCCGGTACCGCTACGCGTCGCTGGTCACCCCAGGCACCGTGTACGATTACAACATGGTGTCGGGTGAGCGCACTCTGCTCAAGGAAACGCCGGTCCTGGGTGACTTCGACCGCACAAAGTACATTTCCGAATACCGATTCGCCACCGCCGAAGATGGGACGCAGATTCCCGTCTCGCTCGTGCGCCGAAAAGATACGCCGGTGGACGGCTCCGCGCCGTGTCTGCTGTATGGCTATGGTTCATACGGGATCGCGATACCGGCGACGTTTCAATCGTCGCTCCTGTCGCTACTGGACCGGGGTTTTGTGTTCGCCATCGGGCATATTCGCGGCGGGGGCGAAGTCGGCAAACCGTGGCACAACAACGGCAAAATGAAGCATAAGATGAACACATTCACGGACTTCATCGCCTGCGCCGATTACCTGGTCGCCGAAAAATATACGACCCACGACAAACTGGCGATCCGGGGCGGGAGTGCTGGCGGCTTGCTGATGGGCGCGGTCACGAACCTGCGCCCCGACCTCGCCAAAGCCGTGGTGTCGCTGGTGCCGTTCGTGGATGTTCTCAACACGATGCTGGATGAATCCCTGCCGCTCACAGTCGGAGAATATATCGAGTGGGGCAACCCCCACGTCTGGGACGAGTACGAGTACATGAAAACGTATTGCCCGTACACCAACCTCGAAGCGAAGGCGTATCCGCCAACCCTGCTACGAACGTCGCTCAACGATTCGCAGGTGATGTACTGGGAACCGGCGAAGTACATCGCGAAACTGCGCACCCTTCAAACGAACGACGCGCCGCTCCTGCTTCACACGAACATGGCGGCAGGGCACGGCGGATCGTCGGGGCGGTACGACGCACTGAAGGAACTCGCCATGGACTACGCGTTCGTATTATCGGTGCTAGGAATCGAGGAATCTAAACCATGATCAGCACCGTGCAAAAAAACGCCACCGAGGAAGCCGTGATTCGCCGCATCATTGATGGCTTGGATTTGCCAGACACCGTCAAGGAGTACCGCCTCCGTTTGACGAATGATTCCTTCGGCGATCCGGCGGTTTACCTACTCTTTTTATTGTCCGACGATCTCAAGCCCGAGGAGTTTTTGAGCGAGACGGGGCGAATCCAGCGCATACTCACCGACGCTATTTTAGACAGCCCTGAAACCGAACGCTGGCCCTTTCCGGCATTTTCGTCGGTAGAGGAACAGCGCGAACTGGAGCGGAAGTATCCGGGCACAACCTGGTGAAATTTGGCGACGATTTACTCGCGCAATCCAAGTTGCTGGCCCGGTATGAAGTGCGGCGTCCGAGACAGGCGACGCTTCGCCGCGCCGTCTCCACCGCGTACTATGCCGTTTTTCATTTGCTGACGGAAGAGTCCGCACGCTTTCTCATCGCCGGGGACGCGAAAAGGGCACTCCGGCAACAGGTGCAACGTGCCTTCGACCACGGTGCAATGCGGCAGTATTGCCGAACATTCAGCGGCGGTTCCCTGCCCGCCGCTGTCGCCCCGCTTTTGCCCGTGCCCGTGTCACCCGAGTTGCGTCTGGTCGCCCAACACTTCGTACTGTTGCAAGACGCGCGGCATATCGCCGACTACGACGTCGCAGTCTCCTACTCGCGTCTTCG
>JACMMA010000063.1 GCA_014379275.1 Armatimonadota bacterium
GACGAGGGTGGCAAGATCGGTGTGCTTGTCGAAGTGAGTGGCGGAGAAGATAAAGAGGCGCTGGCGACTCTGGCCCGCGAAATCGCCCTTCACGTGTCGTCGTCAAACCCGATGGTGCTTTCCGAAGAGGATGTACCGGCGGATGTCATCGCGAAAGAGCGTGAAATCTTTGCCGCGCAAGCCGCGAACGACCCGAAGATGGCCGGCAAGCCGGAAGCGGCGATCAACGCCATGGTTAATGGTCGGGTCCGGGTGTTTCTGGAAGAGTCGGTCTTGCTGAAGCAGTCGTATGTGCGTGACCCGGCAATTACGATCGCCGATCTGGTGAAAAAGACGCCGGGCGCGAGCGTGGTGCGCTTCGTGCGCTACAAACTCGGCGAAACCATTGCGGACGCGGCAGGGACCGAAGGAGAAGTGGCGGCTTGAGTCACGACGTACCTTCGGTTAGCGACGAAATTGCCCCGGTAGCAAGGCCGAAGTTCAAACGCGTACTCCTCAAACTCTCCGGCGAAGCGTTCGCCGGAGAGCAGGGATACGGCATCGACACCGACGCTATCGGAACGATCGCGCGTGAGGTCGCTTCTGTTCACTCGGAGGGCGTCGGCGTTGCCATCGTCGTCGGCGGTGGGAATATCCTGCGGGGGCAAGTAATGTCCGAGGGCAAGGGGATGGAACGTGCCACCGCCGATTACGCCGGAATGCTTGCGACCGTTATTAATGCCCTTGCCCTACAGGATGGGCTGGAAAAACAGGGCATCCAGACGCGTGTGCAGACCGCGATCTCGATCATGCAGGTCGCGGAGCCGTTTATTCGGCGCCGCGCGATCCGTCACATCGAAAAGGGGCGTGTGGTCATCTTAGCCGGTGGCACCGGAAACCCGTACTTCACGACCGACACCGCCGCGTCGCTCCGTGCCCTCGAAGTCGGCGCGGAAGTGGTGCTGATGGCGAAGAACAACACCGACGCCGTGTACGACAAAGACCCGCGCAAATTTCCCGATGCGAAACCGTACCGCACCATCGGGTACGAGGAAGCCATCGAGAAAAAACTGCGCGTCATGGACCTGACTGCCTTCGCGGTGTGTATGGAGAACGACATGCCGATAGTGGTTTTCGACATCAATGTCCCCGGGAATATCAAGCGGGCGGTGATGGGCGAACCGATCGGCACGCTCGTAACGCGTGCAAAATAACAGGGTATACTCAAAGAAGGTCGGCACGTTTTTCGTAAACGCCGACCTTTTTCCCCGTTTGTTACACCCGGTTTCGACGGGTGGGGATTGAAACTGGAGAAATAAGAAATGTCTGCTGAAATGTTGCGCGACGCGGAAACGCGTATGAAGAAATCTCTGGAAGCCGCCGCGAACGATTTCGCTACCCTTCGTACCGGGCGCGCGAACGCAGCGATTCTGGACTCGGTCAAGGTGGAATATTACGGGCAGCCGATGACTATCGCCAGTGTCGCGGCGGTATCGGTCCCGGAATCACGCACGCTCCTGATCGCCCCCTGGGAAAAGAATATGCTCGGCCCGATCGAAAAGGCGATTCTGAAGTCCGATCTCGGCTTAAACCCGAATAATGACGGGCAGAACATCCGGCTGAACATCCCGCCGCTCACCGAACAACGGCGCAAGGAGTTTGTGAAGCAGCTCGCGGGGAAGGCAGAAGCCGCCCGTGTCGCTCTACGCAACCTGCGCCGGGATGCCATCGAGCAATATAAGAAGGACGATACGAACACCGAGGACGATATCAAGCGGGCGGAAAAAGACGTACAGAAACTTCTCGACAAGTACATCGCCGAACTGGAAGCGATGCACAAGATCAAAGAAGGCGAACTTCTGGAAGTCTGACAGCGTCGGGGGGGTCGACTACTAGGGTTTCGACGCCCCCCTTGACAGCGTACACTTTTCTTTGATATACTCTGCGTGGCAAAGTAATTTTAAGGAACTACTCACAGGCAAATGCTATTCGCGACCGCTTCATCGACTCCTGCTACCGCTCCCCTTGATCCTCTCACCGACGCACAATTATCCGCGCTCGGTCTTGACCCTGACCGCATTCCCCCGCATGTCGCCATCATCATGGACGGCAACGGGCGGTGGGCACGGGACCGCGGGATGCACCGCCTCTGGGGACACAAGGAAGGCTATAAGACCGTACGGCGCGTTGTCCGCGCTGCCGGGGAACTCGGCCTGCAAGTTCTCACCCTTTACGTCTTTTCTGCGGAAAACTGGAAACGTCCGAAGCACGAAGTCGAGGGGTTGATGCACTTGATCGAACTCGCGGCGAAGAACGAGTTGCGCGAACTCGATGCCAACAACGTCCGTATGCGATTTTCCGGGCGCATCCATGAACTTCCCGACTCGCTGCAAGAAGCCCTGCGCTACGACGAAGAGTATACCAAAGATAACACCGGCTTGACTCTGAATCTGTGTATCAACTACGGCGGTCGGACGGAGATTCTCGACGCCGCGAAGCGACTCGTAGAACGCGCGGCACGGGGCGAAATCACCGCCCGCGATGTGACCCCCGAAACCTTCGCCGAGTGCCTTTATAATTCCGATCTTCCCGACCCCGATCTGATGATACGGACTGCCGGGGAGATGCGTGTATCGAACTATCTCCTCTGGCAGATTGCATACTCCGAACTCCACGTCACACAAAACCTCTGGCCCGACTTCGACCGCGAACACTTGATCACCGCGCTGAAAGACTATCAGGGACGTGTGCGCAAATTCGGCGGGCTGATGACGAAGTGACCGCTTTGCGGCAGACTGGAGCGAAGGAACACCGAATGACAACCGCCCCACCGTTTATCCTGTCCCGTGCCGCATTTCTGAACGAGAACGACGGGCTGTACCGAAAGAAATGGACTGCCAAAGAGTGCCAATTCCTCGTTGATAGCGGGTTGTTAGAACCAGGTAAGTTCGAACTTTTGGATGGGGAAATTATTTACAAGATAGGCCAGAGCATCGAACACCGGGCTTGCGTGACGGGGATAGTGGCGACGGTGTCGAAGGCTTTCGATCTACTTTGTATTCAATCACAGGGTGGCGTCGCTATCGGTGACTGGGATGAGTACAACACCCCGAACCGGATGTTGCCGTGTACAAGGAGCGATTGCGACAGTATATAGGGCAATCAATCAAGCCGTCGGAAGACGTGGTATTGGTTGTTGAAGCCGCGCTATCTACGCTCGGAGCCGACAAAACCAAAAAGGCGCGTGTTTACGGCAAGCAAGGCATCCCCGAATACTGGATCGTCGCCATCGAAAGGCGTGAGTTAATCGTCCACCGGCAGCCGGACACAGATACGGGCGGTTACGCCGACATGCAAACCTACACGGAAAGCCAAACCGTCTCGCCGCTCGCACGACCCGACACCGTGATCCTCGTCGCCGATCTGATCGCGTAATTCTTCGCCCCGCTTTCCGCATTGTCGATGCCTTGGTTAGTTGTGTCATAGAAAACACGATGCTATGAACGACGAACTTTGGAATCAATGGGTTGCGGATTGGCACTGGATCACGGATGCGATGCACCGGCACGGTTGTTACTCTACCCCGCCTGAAATCGCGCCGCCCGCCTCCCTGGACGAGATCACGACAATCGAGAAAACTTGCGGAGTCACTTTGCCGCGCGACTTTGTTCACATCGTCACTAGGCACTCAGCTTTTGTGTCTCTGGACTGGACGTCGGATCGGCGCGACGGGAGCGGTTTGAAGAAAAGATTTCCGCCTCCATTTTCCTGCGGATTTTGGGGTGGCGGAAAACAGCTGTGGCGCGTGTCGGAGTGGCAAAGGCTTTACGCCGGCTTCCAAGAGATGCAGGAGACGTTTCCAGCAGAGTCGACACCGTACTATGCCTCCGTATGGGATGACAATATGGCTCAAGATTTCGCCCTCTGGCATAACAAGATCCCTTTGACGGAAATCCCGAACGGTGACTGGATCGCATTCGATTTGTTAAGAGGGGACGGCGAATCCTTCCCATTGGTTTACCTTAGCCATGACGGCAGTTCTAATCATGGTATGCGACTCGCGGACAGTTTTGTTGAATTTATCACGACATGGAGCCGAGTCGGTTGTGTGGGGCCAGAGGATTGGAAGTTAGAGAAATTTCACGACAAGTCGGCGAATAAGTTGGTCACGGACGGCGAACTCGGGGACCAATTTCGCGCATCCGTGAATGACCCGCAGCCGTGGTTTCCCGACACGGTATAATAGGTTTCTATGCCCCGCGTCGAAAGTTCTATCGTTATCAACGCCCCCCGCGAACGCGTCATCGCCGTCGCCCGCGACAATGCTTCCTTTCCCGAGTTTATGGCGGATGTGAAATCGCTCGTGGTCACCGAAACTGCGCCCGACGGGTTGCGTGTCGTGTCCGATTGGGTCGGAATCGTTCAGAAGTTCGGTATCACCGTCCGCTGGACCGAGGAAGACGTGTGGGATCTCGAAAAAGGTACCTGTACCTTCCGCCAACTCAAAGGCGACTACGACGAGTTTGCGGGCGTTTGGACGTTCACCCCCGAATCTCCGGGAACGACTCGGTTCGACTCGTTTCTCGATTATGGGTTGGAAATCCCGCTGGTGGGTGCCCTGGTCAAAGCGCTCGTCCACAAAATTATTCAATCAAATCTGGATTCCACGCTGTCGGCGATCAAAACGCGAAGTGAAAGCGGCAACGCCTAATCCCGCTCGGCGCAAACTGATTCTGCGCCTTCTTTCACGCGGCGGGGCGTCCGTACTCGGCGGTCTTTGGGCATATTCCGGACTGTGGGAGCCGAACCGTCCTCGCGTCGAAGCGGTGACCATCCCCTTGCCAGATTTACCGGCGTCATTCGACGGAATGCGGATAGTGTTTCTGTCTGACCTGCATTTACAGCCATTCTTTGGACCGGACCGACTCGCCCCCGTCCTCGCTCTCGTCCAAGCCGAAAAGCCAGACCTGATACTGCTCGGAGGCGATTACTGTAACGAAACTCTGGGCAACCGCGAATACTGGTTAGAGTTATGTGCAGACACGCTACGCACGCTGACCGCACCGCTGGGCGTTTTTGCCGTGTTCGGAAACCACGATTATCCGGTGCCGCCCTTCGATCCGCCGCGCCGTCCGTGGGAGGAAGCGAAAATCAATCCGCTCCACGACGAAGCCGTGTCGTTGTCCCGAAATGGGGAACGGATCTTTCTTGTCGGACTCCGCTCGACATTATCCCGTAGGAATCAGGTGCGGAGCGTGATGGAGAAACTTCCCGCAGACACGACGCGGCTGATTTTGCAACATGAGCCGTCCTTCACATCGCAAAATGCGGCACTCGGTGGAAGTGTGCAACTGTCGGGGCACACGCACGGCGGACAGATCGTCTTGCCATTCTTCGGTGCCCCCCGTCTTCCAGCGCACTCAAGCGGGTTCCGGGCAGGTCTGTATCAAACCGAGCGAGGGCAAATGCCCGTTTATGTCACGCGGGGAGTCGGAGTTTTGCCGCCGTTGTTACGATTCAATTGTCTACCGGAAGTGACGTTGATCACTCTAAGGCATTCGGGTGTTCAGGTTACTCGCCCACCAGGTGTTCGTGAAGAGGGCGGAAAGTAACGCGTAATCTGGTACAGGGGCGGTCGTACTAAGCGTCCGGAGACCAACGCCGGAAGTCTCTCCAACGAAAACAAGGTTGGCATTTACGGCATCGCTCGAACCGCTCCCACGAAGCAAGACACGCACGGAGAAGCGCTGCAAGGTGGGGAGGGCCGTGAAAGCAGCCTGCGATACTTTTGCACTCGCTTGTAAAATTCGGTTGCGGGTTGCCGTTGTTGATTCGCCGGAACGAGACGTGAGTGCGATCTCCAACTGCGCCTGACCTCTCCCCGGGTCTGCTTGTGCAGCCGTGACGGTGATCTCTTCGTCGTTCAAACCGGATAACGTTTCGAGCAATGTCACCGCTGGCGTGGCGAAAGTAGAGACGGGTGTCATTAGGAGCGAAGGCGGGGACACCGCGCCAGGGGTGGGGTTCGGCGCCATTGCCATCGAAGGAATATTGTTGACCGGTCGAACTTCCGAGAGGACGGTGTTCTGCTCATTCTCGACATCGCTTTTACGTAGCGCAAAAAACAGAAACGTCCCCACGGCAATCACCAACGCAGTGAGTATGCCGGTGGCAATAAATAAAACACGGGGCATTCCGTCGGCACTGCCTTGCGGGAACACCCGATCAAACCAATCCAATGTCCGCTCAACCGTGATCCTCCCCGACGTTCTCGTGGCCAACACGGGCAACGGTCTGACAGGAAACCGCGCGGTCCGTTCGTCGCCCGGACGCGGGTCGCCGACAAGTATCGTTCGAGTCGCTGTGCCCCCCAAACTCGTTGCCGTAAAACCACCTGTGGCTACGGCACGTTGTTCCGCGAGAAGACGATTATGCTTCTCGGCCAGGCCCGTTTGAAGGGGGTTGCGGTCCAGTGCCATGCGAAACCAGTGCAAGGCGTCGCCATTTTTCCCCTGCGCCAGATAGATGTCACCGAGGAGTGAGTGAGCGGAGGCTGAGTCGGGAGAGCGTCGAATGGCTTCTGTGCAGACCGCGACGGATTCCTCCCATTGTCCCCGTAATTTAAGAAGATTGGCGCGTGCTAAGAGAGGTGCGATGGAAACGTCCGCGTCGTTGCGCCCTGAGGAAACCCCGGACGAAAACCGCGACTTTGAATGCGATTTCTCGCCAGTTTCAGGTAACGTTGTACTCAACATCGTATTTCACTACCGGCTTCAGTGCCGCCGACCTGTGTGTCCGAACCCGCCATCACCGCGAACGGTTTCATCGAGCGTAGACACAACCTCCCACTCAACGTGCGAGACCGGTGCCACAATCAACTGAGCGACCCTATCCCCGCGTTCCACAACAAACGGTTCTGTCCCGTGGTTCGATAAAATAATCTGAACCTCGCCGCGATAGTCTGCGTCTATAGTGCCGGGACTGTTCGCGATATCTACCCCAAAATCACGAGCCAGACCCGAGCGTGGTCGCACTTGGGCCTCATAACCGACCGGCACGGCGATGCGAAAACCGGTTGATACGACCGCCCTTGCGCCCGGCAGAATGGTTACCGGCGCGTCGCATGCCGCAAAAATATCCATGCCTGCTGCGCCATCCGACTTATAGGACGGCAAAGGCAGGTCTTCCGTTCCCGAAAGTCTTGTAATACGAACGCCGACGCGGTTCACAACCTATTAAACCGCAACGCGGGCAACTTCGCCCGCGTTGCTTTCGCCCAATCAGCCTGCGACTCGCTGGCTCAGATTCTCACCCGTGATCTCGTCCGGTTGCGTCGTTGGGAGTGAGAAGTGGAACACAGATCCTTTACCGACCTCGGAGTCGATCCACATTTTGCCGCCGTGTATCTCGACCAGGTGCTTGACAAGGAACAAACCGATCCCGGTACCGCCGATCGTACGTGTATCACGGTTGTCCACCCGGTGGAACCGCTCGCCCATTTTCGACAGATGCTCGGGAGGGATGCCCATCCCCTGATCGCTCACGGCGAATTCGACCATGTCGGAGGCCATCATCTTGGCCTTCACCGCGACGTTCCCGCCCCCGGGAGAATACTTGAGCGCGTTGGAAACCAGGTTCGCAAGAATCTGCTCGACTTTGTCACCGTCTCCCTGTATCTGGGGCGGCACTTCGGGTGCGATTTCGAACGACAGGGTGTGATTCTCTTTTTTGCTGGTGGACGATTCCTGAATCCGCATCGCCGTTTCCACGATCTGCCGCAGGTTGACATCCCCGACGTTGAGTTCGAGTGCGTTGCCCGCTTCGATCCGCGATATACTCAAAAGGTCGTCAATCAACCGTTTCAGACGGTCGCACTGGTCGTCGATGATGGTGTAGAATTCGTGGCGCGTATCGGCGTCGTAGTAACCCTCCGTGTCTTGGACCAGGGTCGCCACAAACCCCTTGATAGACGTGAGTGGGGTACGCAGTTCGTGCGAAACGGTCGAGACGAACGCCGTTTTCATTTTGTCGACATTTTTGATCTGCGTGATGTCGTTCAAAATGATCGCTGTGCCGATGGAGTCACCGCCCTCGGTGCGAACCTGCGCGGACTGCAATTGGAATACGCGGGGCGAACCTTCCGGTGCTTCCCTGTCGGGCAAGGAAATCTCCTCGCCGAGGTCGACTTCGTCCGCGATGGCTCGCCGGATCAGATCTACCGCTTTCTCATCCTGGATGACCGCCTCATAGGTTTTGCCGCCACCGATCTCTTCGCGCTTCAGACCGAACACCCGTAACGCGGAGTTGTTCATCTGCGCGATGCGCCCGGTCTTGCTGACCATGATCAGACCCATCGAAAGGGATTCGATGGTTTCGATGACCTCGTCGCGCTCTTTGACGATCTGACGGTATGATTCCGCCATGTTGATGATCGACGCCGTGCCCTGTGCCATGCGAGCGAGCAACTGGACGTCTTCGTTAACGAAAACCCCCCCGAACCGCTTGTTGAACACATAAAGCACACCGATGGTGCGCCGGTCGAGTACTTTGCCCGTTTCCTCGTCGCGTCTCTCAACAATGAGGGGGACGCACAGACCGTTCTTGACACCGAGCGAGGCGAGGTTTTCTCTCGAGGCGCGGTCGTCGCTCTCCGCATCATAAATGATCTGTGGCTTGTTCTCGCGGAAACAATCACCCGCGACCGTGCCCTCGATAGGAATCCGGAAACTCTTGATCTGCTCCTCGTCGAAGCCGTGTGCGGGCGGGTCGGCAAACAGTTCCTTCGATTCCGAGTCATGGATTAAAAACAGACACTTACTCGCCTGCGTAATCATAGCGACCCGGACGACCATCCGCTTGAGCGTTTCCTCCATCTCCGAAATCTCGGAGGCGGATTGTTGTTGCGTCTCGCTTGCTTCCTGTACGCGCTGGGAAAGAGCCTTGTTTTCTTTTTCCAACCGGGAAATATGTTGGTTGCGTCTTTCGAGTTCGCCCTCAACGGTGCGAATCTTTTCCTGCAATGACTCGATGCTCATTTCGCCAAACGACATTACGACGGGGACCCTTTCTTATGCGCCTGCCGCGAAACCTTATGTGCGGCCAAACACCGGAATACCGGGTGTCATTATACCCTGTCAGGGTGAGAAGCGTCAACGAGGAGGCATGAAATCAGAGGTAGAAACGCTGAAACGTCGCAGGAGGGTGATGCTCCAAATCACCGTGTAGGCGAGATAAACGGCGAGATATAACCATGGCAAACTGTCAATGTTCGATGAATCGCGCAAGTTCGCCTCATACACAAGTTGCAGGACGCTAGCTAGCAAGGCGAGGGTGGCGGCACCGAACGCGAAGAAACGGTCGGCAAGGTAGGCGAGTGTGAGTTCGCGGCGCTCCGGGGCGAGCCAGTATCGCTTGTTCGGGAGATTGATGGCGTCCTCAGGCGTCGCCCGGATCAGCACGGGCAGTCCGATGAACAACGCGCCGAGAAACCCCGCGATGCCCCATTGGAGAAGAATAAATGTTCCCCGTGCCATAAATCCATCCGCCGCACCTGTCGGCCCGAAATGAGATGCGACACGTTCCGGCAAGAGAGGGCCGAGCATCAGTGTCTGACCGATGCTGACGCAGATACCCACCAGAAAAACCCAAAGCGCCATCGGCAACCGTTTCATCGTATAGACTCCCCTGTATCAGTACCACACCCGACAGATCCAGTTGCCAATGACGGGAACGCTATCAGGCATGGTCTGATGGCATCCGCTCCAGTTTTCGTGCGGCAAACGCGGCGGAAAGACCCTGCCATAAAAGGTAAAGTACGTAAACATGAACCGCTAACCCGATCCAAAGGTGGCCGATGAACGAAAGGACTCCGTCAAGGGTGTAGCATACCATCAGAAAAATAAGCCACCCCCAGTGCTTCTTGGCGAGTGTCGTCAGCAACAGGTAAAAGCCCAGGGGAATTAGGTTCCACAGTAAGTGAACGTAATTGCCGCTTTCCTTCGTCAAGGAAGAAATGAAGTCGACGGCGGATAGCCCGAATGCCATGCTGAAGGGTGCGCTGAAAGAAATCAGAGCGGCATTTACCACGGAGAACGCCATAACCCCGTACATGACGCCGACGGAGGAGGAGGCCTTTTCCCGCAACGCCTGAACCGCAACAGCTCGCGCGTCCACTTCGTTGAATTCTGAAGACAACTCTGCGGAAGGCAGGTATTGCTGCGGGTTAAGTTCGGTCGCCGCCGCGGAGCCATCCGACTGGGGCGTCGGGGGTACATCCGGCGAAATCCGTGGATCCTGATCGGGGGTTCGTATTTGTTGTTCCATAGCTAGGGCACCTCCTTAGTGACGGCAGTATGTTAAAGGCCGACGCGCGCTTCTCCTTTACCAAAAGTAAACAAGACCGCGCCGATCCCTCTTTCCACTCCCTCCGCGTCCACCGAGGCGGAAAGCGTCGCCGAAACGAAGTTCGTGTTCGCACCGTTCGAATTCACACTCGTCAGCAACGAGAACAATCGCTTGGCGTCGTCACCCCCGACGCGAACCGATCCCAACCGGATTTCCCCGGGCTGATTCCATTGATAACGGTTCGTGCCCGGCACCTGGTCGAAGACAAGATTATCGGCGGACTGTAAAGCGGGTAACGTCACCTCGCGGGTCGCCGTCGCCTCGGCGGAACCACCCTCGTACAAACGCACATCGAGCGAAACGCCACGCACAATGAGCCGCATGGGGAGCGGTTCTGCCGGTAATAACGACGGATTGGGTACCAATTGGATCTCACCACGCAGGTTTTGTGTGAAATCCGCGAAAGAAAGCAAGTTCTGCCGGTTGACCGGGGCGATATCCGGAAAGGGACCGGTAAACGTTCCTGCCCCCGACACCGTACCGGTACCACGGCTGGTCACCACCACCGGGAACTGCTTGCCGTCGAGGTTGCCGGGGTTCGCGATCGGGTCAATGCGGTCGTTCACGGCGTTCCGGAACGCGCCGCAACCGGCAGTCATCCCCACGGCCAGCGCCGACAACCCACTGGTTACGAATACACGGCGACTGACTTCTACAGATTTCATATGGTCATTAGTCCAAAGAGGGGGCGACGCGACTCGTCGCCCCCTGTGTTGATTTCGACATCGACGGCCTCCGGATAGTGTCACAAATTGGATAGCGACCTCCGATTACCTTTTTCATTATGACTTTTTCGGCGGTTTGATTGTCAGTCCCAGCTCATCCAATTGTTTGTTCTCTACTTCGCTCGGCGCATCCATCAGCGGGTCGTAACCGCCGCCCATCTTGGGGAACGCGATCACTTCGCGGATGTTTTCGTCGTCCGTAAGTAGCATTACAAGCCGATCGAGTCCCGGCGCGATACCGGCATGCGGAGGCGCACCGTAGGCGAATGCTTCCAGCATGTGTCCGAACCGCGCGGCGATCTGCTCCTCGGATAAGCCCATCTTCCGCAGGATCGCGACCTGAATATCCGGCTTGTGAATCCGGACCGAGCCCGATGCCGCCTCGTAACCGTTACACACAAGGTCGTAGCACTGCGCACGCATCGCGGCGGGGTCGGAATCGATCAAACGCATGTCGTCGCCCTTTGGCATAGAGAACGGGTTGTGCGCGAATGTCCAACCGCCCGTCTCTTCGTCCGCTTCGAACACCGGGAAGTCCACGATCCAGCAGTAGGCGAGAGTGTTCTTGTCGGCGAGTCCCAACCTTTCGCCGATCAGTCGGCGCAACCGGTCTAACACCTTGGCGGTGGTTTCTTTGCTGTCGGCGATGAACGCGACCATGTCGCCCGGTTTCGCTTCCGTCGCGGCGACAATCGCGGCTTTTTCGGTCTCGTTGAGGAACTTCGCGACCGGCCCCTTGGAGGCGTTGCCCTCTTCGTCGACCAGGAAATACGCCATGCCCTTCGCGCCGAACTCCCGTGCACGTTCGGTCAGTTCGTCCATGCCCGAGCGCGGGAGCGACGCACCGCCGGGATAGCGTAGCGCCTTCACCTGTCCGCCGTTCGCGAGTGCCGATTGAAACACCGCGAAGCCGGTACTCGCCAGAATGGCGGCGCAGTCGGTCAGTTCGAGGCCGAAGCGAATTTCCGGTTTGTCTGACCCGAATCGCGCCATCGCCTCGTCGTAGGTGAAGCGCGGGAACGGTTTGATAATGGTCTTGGTAGAAACACTTTCCACGACGGAGATGATCATGCTCTCGACGAGCGAAAGCACGTCCTCCTGTGTCACGAACGACATTTCGAGGTCGATCTGGGTGAACTCTGGCTGGCGGTCGGCGCGCTGGGACTCATCGCGGAAGCATTTCGCGATCTGGAAATAGCGTTCTATCCCGGAAACCATCAGTAACTGTTTGAACTGCTGCGGGGCTTGCGGCAGGGCATAAAATTTGCCGGGGTCGAGGCGGTACGGCACCAAATAGTCCCTCGCCCCCTCCGGCGTGGACTTGGTCAGGATCGGCGTCTCAATTTCCAGGAAGTTCTGCGCGTACAGGAACGACCGCACGGCGCGAACGATCTCGTGGCGCACCCGCAATTTCTCGTACATCTCCGGTCGCCGCAGGTCGAGGTATCGGTGTTTGAGCCGCGCTTCCTCGTTGACGTTCTTTTCGTCCAACTGGAACGGCAGGGGGCGGGACGGGTTTAAAATCTCCAGTTCGACGACTTCGATCTCGACTTCGCCGGTCAGGAGGTTCGGATTCTCCGCACCCTCGAAGCGGCGGACCACTTTCCCGGTGATGGATAGACAAAACTCGCTACGGACTTTCTGGGCTTCCTCGTGCGCGGCGGGAGAGCCGCTGTGCCGCGAAGGGTCGGAAACAACTTGCACAATCCCGGTCCGGTCCCGCAGGTCAACGAACGTCACGCCGCCGTGGTCGCGCACCGAACCTGCCCATCCGTTGACCGTCACCGTTTGCCCGATATGCTCCGCCCGCAGGTCGCCGCAGTTAATAGTGCGCTTCCACGCCGGGGCCGTCACGGGGACAAGTTCCCGCTGAGTTGCCGCTGTTTCCGCCATAAGAAAAAAGTCCGTCCTTCAAATATAAAACAAAGATCGCTAATGCGTCACCCACTGTATCGCGTGACGCGGGGGTTCATTATAACGGACGGGGCGGGCCAGGTGCAAAAGTATGAACTCAGCCCGAGTTCACTCGACACAGTCCGACGTCTTTCACGTCATCAGTCCGGCCATAGGTATCGTTCACTTGAACAGTTGGTTGCCAGTTTGCGACTGTATCGCTCCTGGGTAAGAGGGTGACTAAATGGCAACCACGGCAAAAACAGATTACGATGCGCTTAAAACGCCGTCCCCTTTGCGTCCGGACACGGATAATTTACCACCCAACACCGTGCGCCATGTGATCGCTGATTACCCGCGTATAATACTGTTCGCTGTAGCCGTATTCCTGTTTTTGCGCTTCTTCGAGAGTATTTCGCAGGCATTATTCTTGTTCCTGTTCGCCATTTTGCTCGCCATCGTTCTGAACGCGCCGGTCCGATTTCTGGAGGCGCGGGGTGTGAAACGGGGCATTTCGGTTGCCGGGGTCGCGCTCATTTTGCTGACGGGCATCGGGACTACGCTTTACATCGCCGGTCCGCGTATCGCGCAGGAAGCTGTGACATTGGTACAAAAAGGACCGGAGCGTGCGGCGCGCGTGCGGGACAACGTGATTCGTCAGACGCAAAACTATCCGCAAGTCGCGGAATTTATCGAGAAGAACGGCTCCACATTCAACTCGGAGTCGCTGGCGAAAAACGCCACCGCCCTTCTGCCGCGAATCGGACGGTACACACTCGGCTTCTTCGGTGCCCTCGCCACAGGATTCTTTCTGTTTGTTCTGACGCTTTACATGGTCGCGCAACCGAAGCCGCTGATTAAAGGTCTCCTGTCCGCGGTGCCGCCCGCGTACCGGAAAGAAGCCGCACATGCCCTCACACGCATCGTCGGTCAGTTAGAAGCATGGGCACTGGCGACTCTTGTGCTGATGGTGATCATCGGCGTAATGAGCGGCGTCGGGTTAGCACTGCTCGGCGTTCCTAATGCACTCTTGTTCGGACTGATTGCCGGGTTCGGCGAAGCAATCCCGACCATCGGACCCATATTATCCGCCGTACCTCCGTTCGCGGTCGCGGTCGCCGATGACCCGGCTAAAGGAGGGCAGGTACTCGTTCTGTTCCTGGTGGTTCAGCAGTTGGAAAACAACCTTCTTGTCCCCTGGATCATGTCGCGCAATCTGAACTTGCACCCGGTCTCGATCCTGTTTTTCGTCGTATCGCTCGGGTCGCTACTCGGAGTCGCGGGTGCCCTTCTCGCCGTGCCGACCGCAATCATCGTCAAGATTCTGTGGGAGGAGTTCTATCTGAGGAAACGTGCCCCGCGTGAGGATGCTCTGGACGCGGCAGCGGACGCGGTGCTCAGGGCAGGTGAACGGACGCGACCGGCGAGGCGCGTTGTTCCCGACGCAGTTGAAACAAAGGAACAGGACAAGATATAACGACCGCATGGCTTTACCGAGTATTCATCTGACAGGCGACCCGTTGCGACAGGGCGAAACCCACGGGCGGGCGTTGCGGGACCGGATCGCGCATAACCTCGCCTTGTACTTCCATCGGTTCGAGCGGGAAATATTCCTTTCTCGCGGCGAGGTTCTGGCATTAGCGGACCGGTATGCCCTGACCATCGCAGCTCAGAGTCCCGACTACTTCGCGCAAATGCAAGGCGTGTCTGAAGGGTCGGGATTCCCACTCGGCGAGATCGTCGCGCTGAATATTCGTTACGAAATTCTCTACTTCAAGTTCGGTGAAATCGCCCTTGCTACAGAAGCGAAGGCTCACGAACCCAAGCCGGATGGTTGCACGGCGTTCGCTCTCCAGCCAGAAATCACCGAATCGGGACACCTGCTGATGGGACAGAACTGGGATTGGATTCCCGATGTACAGGGCGCGATAGTGCGAACTACCGATGCAGAAGGGTTCGAGACTCTCGGCTTTACGGAGGCCGGAATTGTCGGAACGAAGATCGGACTGAACACGGCGGGGATCGGACTCGGGATCAATGGCATGACTACGATAGACGACGATATGGAGCGGATGGCGAAACCGTTTCATGTACGGTGCTATGAAATCCTGCGCTCCCGGATGCTCGCGGACGCGGTGAATGTTATCGCAGGCGAGGGACGTTCGTGTTCGACAAATTTCCTGCTCGCGCAAGCCCCGGATGCCGTAGCGAATGTGGAAGCCGCGCCCGATGTCGTCAATATACTTGGGTGCACCGACGGTTGTCTGACGCACGCGAATCATTTCGTCGCACCAGATGCTATCGGGGTAAAGGAAACGCCGAGCGAACGTATTGGTTACTCGTATGCGCGGGAACGACGGCTTCGCGAACTCCTCCTCGCCGCGAAACCGCTCACGGTAGGAAAGATTCAGGACGCCTTGCGGAACACCGAAAACGACCCGTTCGGGATCTGCCGTCACCGCGATCTGTCGCAACCGGAAACAGAGCACTACACCACCGTCTCATCGGTAGTGATGGACCTGCAAACACGCACCATCCATCTTACCGACGGTGCACCGGATGAGTCCCCATACCAGACCGTTTCGCTGGGTTAAGGGACGATTAATCACCCGTTCTCTCAGCACCTTTACGTCTCCCGCGCTGCCTTCTCCCAAACTGCGACCGTTTCATCCGCCATCCGGCGGCAGGTAAACGTGGCCGCATGGTCGCGGCCCATTTCACCACGTTGCCGGCAGAGTTCTGTGTCTTCCAGAAACGGGCGTGTAGCATCGGCGATCCCCACCGCGCTATCCGGCGAAAAATAGCGCGGCACTTCCCCGAGAATTTCCGGCATACAAGGCGCGTTTGACGATACCACCGCCCCTCCGGTCCGCATCATCTCGAGCGGTGGCAGCCCAAACCCCTCCTGGTGTGAGGGCCAAACGAACACACCGGCGCGGGCATATTCGTTGGAAAGGGCTTGATCGTCGAGACCGGTCAGCAGCTGAGCAGACAGATTGTAGCGCTCGAGCATCGCCTTTGTCCGGCGGGTCATTACGTCTGAAGTGCCAATGACGCGAAGTGTCAGGGATTTGGTCCCGAACCGCGGACGGTGGTTCGCGAGTGCATCATAGAGTAGGCTCAGGTTCTTGCGCCGGTCCGGAGAGGCGATACACAGGACGGTGTTGGCGTCCCGCGGTCCGGTGTATTGCGGCGCAGGAAGTGCCACGCCGTTATGAACAACCGTAACCTGGGACTGGGGAATATCCGTTAACACAGAAAGTATCTCGCTCCTCGCGCCCTGCGAAACGGTGATGATTCGTCGCGATTTCCGAACCGACGCCAGTGTTTGATAGTGCCAGTACCGATTGATAAACCGTTCCTTGAGAGTGCGTGGTGTGTGTCGATCCCACTCATATTTTTTGATGCCCATCGCATCGTGAAGAACCAGAACCGCTGGCATGGGTGAACCATGGGGCAGATAATTCTGGGTGCCGACGACCAGGTCCGGCCGGTCGTCACGAATCTGTGCGTTCCACAGTCGCCAGTCGGTCTGCAGTCGGTTCCGAGATAGAAAGCGCGTTTCGGACCCCGTCGGTATCAGAGCCGTCGCCGTATCCGTCAGGGGACGGTCAATGTACAGTAGGAGGCGGGGTATCGGTTCGCCCGCCTCTACGCGTTCGTTGAGGCCTTTCAGTAAGGCGCGCATGTAAGAACGGAAGCCACCTGCCTGAGGATTGGACAGAGGGCGTGCATCGACCGCGACAACGAGACCTGTCATGGATCGCTTACACGGCGACGGGGTCTAAGAATGTGTCCAACAATTCGTGCAGGCGTTGCTTAACCGACGCAGAAACCGTTCTCGCCGACCCGGCGGCATCAAGCTCTGCCCGGTCAAACGCGA
>JACMMA010000445.1 GCA_014379275.1 Armatimonadota bacterium
CTTCGAACCCGACCACGGCAACCCCGGGGCGAGACACGGATTCGACCACACCGATGTCGTCCACCTCGCGCAGTGTCCGTTCGATGCGTTCCGCGACTAACTCTTCGACCTGTGCGGCGGTCGCGCCGGGGTACAAAGCGATAATCTGCCCGAACCGTCCCTGGAGGTCGGGGTCTTCGCGCCGGGACATGGTGAACAAGCCGACGACGCCGACGAGCATCAACAGCGCGGACAGTAAGTATGTGACCGGCTTGAATCGGAAGGCGAGCCGGGTGAGTGAGTTCTTGTTGTTCATGGTTATTTTCTCGTTCGGGGAATTTCATACCACCGGAGGATGGATCATCCCCGCAATCTACCGGACCCGCGCCGGGTCAGCCGCCAATCGTTCGCCGCCGGACAAGCCGGTTTTGACGCGTACTCTGTCTGCGCCGACCGGTTCGCCGAGGATCACCGGGCGGCGTACCGAATCGTTGTTTTCGCCGAGCGTTACGACATACGCCCCACCGGTCACGTCGTCGGTCGCTATCGCGGATACCGGGACTGTCACGCGCCGCGCGGAGTTGCCTATTGGTAGCGATAGGCGCGCCGTCATGTTCGGGAGAAGTACCTCGCCGGGGTTCGCAACGGCAACCTCGACCCGGAACGTGCGCGTTTTGCCGTCGCCCTGGAAACCGAGCACGGCGACGCGGGCGGGGAATGATTTACCCGGCAGTGCGTCGGTCGTGATCGTGACCCGCTTGCCGACGGCGAGCAGGGGGCGTGCCGCCTCGGGGATCGCGAACACCGCCCGCAGATCGCGCACGTCGGAAAGGACCGCGATAGGCGTTCCCGGTGCCAGGTATTCCCCGGCTTCGGCGCGAGTTTCCAGAACGCGCCCGGTCACCGGCGACACGATGCGGTGCTTCGCCAGTTGTACCCGCGCGTTTTCGAGCGTCGCGGCGGCGCGGGATTCGGCGGCACGGAGCGATTCGATCTGTTCGCGAATCGCGGCGAGACGTGCCGGACGCGCCTGTGCGGAATCCAGGTTCGCGCGGGCACTGCTCACCTGCGCCGTCGCCTGCGTAATGTCTTCCTGCCGTGCTCCCTCGCTCGCCAGTGACACCGACTCTCGCGCCGAGCTGGTACGTGCGACGGCGGAGTCGTATGTCGCCTGCGTCCGGTCCAGCGTTTGTTGCGCGACCGCGCCTTCCGCGACCAAGCGGGCGTAGCGGTCGCGCTCTATCTTCGCTAACTTTTCGTCGGTTTCCGCCTGGGACAAAGCGGCTTCTGACTGACGCAACTCCTGGGTGCGGGTGAACGACCGCGCTTTCTTCTCGCCCGCCGTCGCGCCGGAAAGGGTTGCGCGTGCCCCATCAATCGCGGATGCGGTTTCGGTTCGTGCCCGTGCGTACTCGGCTTCTGCTTGCTTCCGGTTCGCGGTCGCCCCGGACAACGCGGCTTGCGCCTCGGCGACACTCGCCCGCGCCGTGCGGTCGTCGAACGCCGCAACCGTTTCGCCGCGCGTCACCCGGTCGCCCCGTTCGGGCGGCCGGGCGGTAATTCGCGCCGCGATTTCAGCAGACACCGTCACCGTGCGCCGCGCTTCCAGAATACCGGAAAGTGCCTGCGTCTCGCCGGGAGCGTCTTCGGCAAGCGCGGTCACGGTTCGAAAGGCGGTCGGGGTCTGGTTCGGGAGTTTTGGACTGGCATTCGCCGGTCGTTTGTTGTCGCCTTCCCGCTGGCGGGCGTAAGTGTTCGCGGCAAAGATCAGACCTGCGATGGTAAGCATCACGAGCCAGACAACAACCGCACCACGTACAGGTGTTCGTTTTCGCCGCGTAGTAGTTGGCGATTCAAGTGTTTCCATTACCGATGTTCCTTTCGATGAAGCCGTGCGAATAGTTTACAGTGTACATATTCGCGTAAAAAAATATACCGCTATCTCGCTGGCGGGCAGACGAACCCGCGCAGACAGTTGTCTACCGCCGCGTCCAAAAAATAGGGTTGCGCCGGTTCCGGGAGCATGCTGAGCCGCCCGGTCAGCATCAAAGACGCCGCGCCGTGGAGCGATGCCCAGTAGATATGAGCGAGGATCGCTTCCGGGGCACGTCCGCAAACCATCGCGCCGTATTCCGCGCCTGGTATCGTCGCCGCATGGACAATGCCGCCCACCGTCGCGGATGAGATGATCCCCTGTGCGATGCCTTCGGTCACGGCACGGACGATGTACCCGAATGCACGGTGACCCGCCGTTTCCGCCGGGGAGTCGTGCTTTGCCAGTGCGTTCGCCCGCAACTCAAACATGATCGCGTAATAGTTCGGCTGTTCGCGGGCGAAGTCGAAATACACCCGCCCCCCGGTGCGAAGCCGTTCGATGGGGTCGGCAATCACGTTCGTCGTTTCTAACCGCTCCGAAAGCAGATGAAACCCCTCCTCGGCGAGCGCGACCAGGATCGCGTCCTTGTCGGCGAAATAGAGGTAGATCGCGGTCGGCGAATACTCAATCGCCGACGCGATCCGTCGCATACTGACCGCCTCAAACCCTTCGGACACGAACAGATCCCGCGCCGCATCCAGTATGGCGCGTCGCAAATGTTCCCGTTCCCGTTCTCGTCGTTCTCTTGTACCCATAGTAAAAATACTTAACAGTGTTAATATACAAGGGCAGGAACGTGTTGTCAAGGTGTTACGGTGTATTTACCGAAGAAATTTTGAACCGCCAAGACGCCAAGTTCGCCAAGGTAAGAGGAGAAGGAGAAGAGGTTTCAAGGTTGGGGCTTGCCGAGTGAGTGACTCCTTAGCGACAGCGAGTCGTAAACCCCCAAAACCTCTTCTCCTTCTCCTCTTACCTTGGCGAACTTGGCGTCTTGGCGGTTCAAAAACTACTGCACCAGCGCGGCGAGTTCGGGTACGGTGCGCCAGGAGTTTTGCGCGACGAAGCCGATGTGCTCCTCGGCACGGCGTGTGTCGTAGACGGAATCCGTCGGGGAAAGGTGCTGGATCTGGTCCGATACCGCCGGGTAGTGGTGTGCCATCATCTCGCGGATGTCGTGCATGGTGTACGAGTCGCGGGCGGCGATAATCAGCGGCGCGAACGTCCCTTCCGGGGCGTTTTCGATGGCGAGGCGGAAGGCACGGGCACAGTCTCGGAGTTCGATGTACGTCCAGAAATCGCGTTGCTTGCGCTCCTTGTTTAACAGAACGTCTTTCGCCCAATGTTTGATGCGACCCTGCTCCAAACTATTCACCGAGGTGAGCCGTAGGGCGACGGTGGTCATCCCGCAACGACGGGTATACGCGGCGCAGGCTTCCTCGCATTGCACTTTAGACAGGCCGTACAGGTCTTGTGGCTTGACCGGATGCTCTTCATCAAGGGGCAGGTAATCCGGGTCGAACGGGTGCAGGGCGAAGTAAAATCCGAACGTGCAACACGTCGACGCCAGTGCGAACCGTTTGATGCCGAACTTTTCCGCGGCCTCTAAAAGATAGCCCGTGCCGACAACATTGGTATGGATGATCTGCTCCGGGTTTGAAACCATGGGGTGGGGCAGGGCTGCGAGGTGCGCGATAGCATGACACCCTTCCACTGCTCTCAAGATGGCGAGACGGTCGGTCAGATCAGCATACACCATCTCGACCGTGCCCTTCAAGGAGTCCTCCTTGAGCGGGCTGTGGTCCAAGCCACGGACCGTATAGCCGTGCGCGAGCAGTTCCTGCGCCAGGGCCGAACCGACGTAGCCGCTGACGCCGGTCACCAGCACTCTGATAGACTTATTTTTCGCCGTTGTTTCGGCGCTCGGGGTATCCAATTACAAAACCTTCCTCAGCTGTTTCAAGCAAAAAGCAATTCGATCAAGCGATGCCCCTGCTCCACAATGAGGCGGGTTTCGGGCAGTGCCCGTTCGTCATAGGGTAGTTTACCCGATTCTTCGCGCGTGCTGTCATAGAGCAGGAACGGCACCGGTCCCTCGCGGTGCGTACGTAGCGCAATCGGGGTGGCGTGGTCCGGCGCGACCATCAATCGGAAGGGCTGCTTCTTTTCCGCGAAACCCGCCAGTAGTGTCCCGACGACATACTTGTCGATGTCCTCGATGGCGCGGATCTTGTGCTCGATGTTGCCTTCATGGCCGGACTCGTCCGGCGACTCGACGTGCAGGAACAGGAAGTCCGCCCCGCCCGCGAAGAGCGCGTGCAGTCCGTATTCCGCTTTGCCGCGATAGTTCGTGTCGATATAACCGGTTGCGCCGGGAACATCCACGACGCGGATTCGGGCGCACCGGGCGAGACCGCGCAGCAGGTCCACGGCGGTAATCATCGCGCCTGATTTGCCGCGTTCGGCGGCAAAGTCGGGGAGCGTGGTCGGTCGTCCCTGTCCCCA
>JACMMA010000446.1 GCA_014379275.1 Armatimonadota bacterium
ATTTTGACAGGAGATAAGGGTAGCCATAGGTAATTACGGCTACCAGTATATCGCGCCCCGGTGAACTATGGGCGAGTCACTTCGCGCGTTCCGCCCAGTAGGAAGCGCGTTTCAAATCGGGTGCGATTTCGGGGTTGAAAAACGGAGGCGGATCGCCGAAGGAACGCCACGCGCCGTAGTAGGAACTTCGGGCCGCCGCGGCTTCCTGATTCAGGGTCCGGCGTTCTCGGGTGATTATTTCGGGGCTCGATGCGGTATCGTACCCGAGCGGCGTGATGACCGGGGGGAGTGGCAGGGAGATGCTCATTTTCTCCTGAAGGAAGGGGACCGTTCGCATCTGCCCGCCATCGTCGTCCCAGAACGACGGGCTGGCTTCGACCTGAACGGTGAGTCGTGTCGGGCGCGGCGCAGACGGGGCGAACGGCTCGACCGGGACAAGGTACATTTCCGGCGCATCGGACTTGCTCACTGTCGGGGGGCGCGACACCGTGAGGTAATGGTTTCCCAGATCGTCGGTCGCGAAATGATCGCGCGCATAACGCACCGACCCGTCTCGTTGCGCGGTCATGGCGATCCCCATCCCGTCGAACTGCTCGTGCAGTACCTCGAGTTGAAGTGGCAGGTCCTCGTCACGGAACGGTTCGTTACCGAAGAGAGCCTGAAACCTTAGTAGCACATTCCCTTCGGCATCCTGGGCGATGGCTTCCCCCTGGAGCGTCAAGCCGTTTTTCGTCGTGGAGCCATCCGGCAACGAGGTGGGGGATGGGACCTGAGTGAAGTCTATTCGCCGGTAGTCGTCTGGGATTGTATGGGCTGCTACGTCTTCTGGTAGAGGGACGTTATACCGGGCATCCAGAAGCGCATAATTCGGATCGCCTTCGACGGGACGGTTGTAATCGTAATCACGCGGTCTGCCTTTGTGCGATGTGCTATGAATTCCCAGTCGGATCGGAAGTTTTGACTGCGTGTCGGCAATAATAACCGTAACGCGGTCCGTGTTGCCGGAAGAAAGCGTTCTGGAGCGGAGTGATACCCTGCCGTCTGCGGTGCGCCCCTGTTCCGAGAAATCTGCCTCGGCCAGATAATCGCTCCCCATCCCTCTTGCAAACGATACTATCTCGTTGCCCTGCTCCTTCGGCGGCTCGGTCGGTAAGGGGTTCGGCGGTAGCAAAATGGCGAAGCCGATCTTCCGTCCATACGACGTGTCCGGGTCGGGTGGAATTAGCCGGAGGCGGCGTGTGCCATCCTCGATTTGAATGTCGCCGCCGATCTGCTCACGGTAGAAATAGGGCGAACGGCGTCCCCAGATCTCCCAGCGGACCCTTCTGCCGTTCCTCAGTCGCCATCCGACAAAGTGCCAGGTTCGGGCTTCGGCGACCGCAGAACGCATCTCCTGAGCGAAGGTCGGTTGGACGCGCGCCGGCGTAAAGAAAAATGCGACGATACCCGCGACGATCACACCGGCAGCGGCGAAACGGAAAATCGGTAACGAACGGGTCGGGGCAGGCAGTTCGTTAAAAATACGGTCCCGCAGGCGAGGCGGTGGCGCGGTAGATGGGAGGCCGCGGCTGAGCCGTTGCAGATCTTTATCGAAGGACATGGTAATCAACTTTCTTCGGTCGCGCGGGCAACACGGTTTCGGTATCTGTCAGAAGCGGGGTAAGCGCGACGCGTAACAGCGTTTTCGCCTTGTTCAACCGTGACTGCACCGTCCCGACCGGGATTCCGAGATGAGACGCCACCTCTTTGTAGGCAAAGCCTTCCACGTACGTCAAAACAAATGTTTCTCGGCAGATGACGGGTAGTGAGGCGATCGCAGTTTCCAACTCGCGTCCGACCTGAGCGCGTTCGCAACGTGCCAGAGGATTGGAATCGTCGTCGCGGGTTGGTAGAGCGTCATCGAGAGGGTCGTCCTCTTGCGTCCCGCGATGGTGCTGGCGATACAACCGGATGGCGATTCCGCAGAGCCATGTGGTCAGGGAACCGCCCCCTCGCCACGCGGCTAGAGATCGGTATGCGGCGAGGAACGTTTCCTGTGTGAGATCCTCGGCGGTGGACTCGTCGCCGCCAGTCAGGCGCCGGAGCAGGCTGTAGACACGGGAACCATGACGTTCGTAGATTTTCTCGAAGGATCGGGTGTCGCCCGCGCGGGCACGGTGCACCAGCCAGGTATCCAGTAAAGGCATTGCAGAATCTTACTCCCATACTGAGTGGCGATTTACCCCGCTTTTGGTCGTTCGGCGTGGAATAAAATCTGCGCGAGATCCTCTGCTAACGATCCGCGGGAACAAGTGCCAGGAAATCAGCCAGCGCGTCGCGCCAGTGCGGAAGGTCGTCCATACCGCGCATGCGTAGGGCGAGGTGATCCATCACCGAGTAAGCAGGACGTTTCGTGGGAGAGTTGAACCGATCCGCATACATCTGGGCGGTGATCGGCACGACCGGAGTGTCGAAGCCGCCCGCCGCCGTAATCGCCTGCGCGAATTCGAACCAGGAACATTCCCCGGCACTGGCGATATGGTACGTCCCCGGTAGCGGATCTTCGGCGAGGTCGACTAATTTCCGGGCGAGATCGCGGGTATGCGTCGGTGAACCGACTTGATCCGACACGACCGGCACTTCGGGCAGTTTTTCCGCCAGTCTGCGGATCGTGTAGGGGAAGTTTTTTCCATGTACACCGAATAGCCAGGACGTACGGACGATCATATGGCGACCCGGCAACGTTTCGCGGATTAACACCTCCCCGGCTTGTTTACTCGCTCCGTATGCGCCGAGCGGGTTAGTAACGTCAAACTCCGTGTAGGGCGTGATCTTTTTACCGTCGAAAACGAAGTCCGTGGAAACGCCGATCAGCCACGTGCCCGCCTCTCCCGCCGCGTGGGCGAGATTCCACGACCCGAGCGCGTTGACGCGGTACGCCGGGTCGGGGGTGCGCTCCGCACCATCCACATCGGTCCACGCTGCGCAGTGAATGATGGTATCAGGGGCTTCGCGCCGGATCGTTTCCACAGCCTTCCGTGTGTCGGTGATGTCCAGGGACACGAAACCGTCTCGCTCCCCGCGCCCGGTCCGGATTACATCATGCCCGCGCCGGGCGATCTCCGCGCAAACGTCGGTGCCGAGCATCCCGCCCGCGCCAGTGACTAAAATTTTCATACGAGAACGGATTTTCTTCGTTGCGCCAACATTGTCCTGCAAGACGATCGTTGTTCTATAGAATCTTCGCCTTTCTTTCGTCCTTCCCGGACGGGGCCAACCTTACGTTGGATCGTTGGACCTGCGGTATTGTTTCTACGATAGGCTTCGCGCGGGACG
>JACMMA010000447.1 GCA_014379275.1 Armatimonadota bacterium
GGCACGACGATACGGTCGAAGGAGTGGCGTTCGCAGGAAATCTGGTGTTATCCGCCGCCGATGACGAAACCGTAGCAATCACCGATATGGCATCGGGCAAGGTCGTCGGGACGCTCCGGGAGCACGTCGGACGATGCCTGTCGGTCGCGGTGCCGAGCAAGACAAACGACGCGGACGGTGGCAATATCTTCGTTACGTCCGGGTCCGACAACATGGTGAAAGTGTGGGACGCGGACAAGCGGCGCGTGGTGGTCAATTTCGACCAGGCGACCGCGCCGGTCTGGAGCGTGGCGGCGTTCGCACGTCCCGGTCGCTTCGTCGCCGGGAGTGCGGATGGGCATCTGCGCTGGCATAATATTTATACCGAGCGCGAACGCTCCCTGCCCAACGGTGACAAGGAGCCAATCGTCCCGCTGAACGGCGACCCGCAACCGCGCGGCGGCTACATCGAGCGGGACATCATGGCGCACGAGGGCGGCGTTTACTCCGTCGCGCCCTCGCCGACCGACGCGTTCCTGGTGTCCGGTGGGGCGGATGGTAAGGTGATTGTCTGGCGTAACGACGGCGGTAAAATCCGCGAATGGGCAGACTCCCAGAAGGATATTGTCGGCGTCGCCGTGTCCCCGGATGGCAAGCGGATCGCGTCCGCGTCGCTAGATGGAAAAGTTCGGTTGTACGACGCCGAAAAAGGCATCGCGACGTGGCAGCACCCCGCGCCGCCACCCGAAGTCGCTGGCGCCGGAGGCGGGCTGTCCGGGTCTTACTGGAAGGACAAGGATATGTCCGGCGAACCGCTCCTGAAACGAACCGAGGCGCAAGTGGACTTCGATCTCAAGGGCGCGACACCCATCAGTGGTGTTCCGACGGACAATGTCTGCGCGCGATGGGAAGGTTTCTACGAGGCTCCGGCGTCGGGGAAGTACACGTTCGGGACGCGCTCCGACGACGGCGTCCGTTTGTGGATCGACGACAAACCGGTAATCGACAACTGGACCGATCATGGCCCGACCGAGGACCGCGCGAAGGAACCGATTGTTTTGAAGAAGGGGCAGCGGGTTCGTTTGAAACTGGAATATTACCAGGGCAGCGGGGGCGGCGAAATACACCTGCTGGCGGGGCGGGGAAGCGAACCGCTTTCGGTCGTGCCAAAGGGGCGGTTGTTCCCGTTGCCTGTTGTTGTGCCCCTTAAGTCGCCGAAGAGTACCTCGCCCCTGGGTACCCCCAGCCCCCTCTCCGTGCCGGAGAGGGGGAGTAAGACACCCGTGAAGACGCCCATCAAGTAATTTTGCCGTTCTCCACCTCGCTCCCCTCTCCGGCACGGAGAGGGGCTGGGGGGTGAGGTCAATTAGCCATGAAACGTTACCTATCCGTATTCCTGATTCTATCCTCCGGCATCGCCGCCACTGCGCACGCGCAGGATGTCCCGCGCCTGTCGGGCGTATTCCCCGCCGGGGTACAGGCGGGGCAATCCGTGGAAGTCACCGTGCGTGGATCGGCACTCCTCGGCGCGAAAAAGATCTGGTTCAGCGGTCCCGGCGGCGTCATGGAGGACGGCTTGACCGGCGAGATCGCGGGCGGGAGTGTCACCGTGGATGCCGCCGCGAAACCGCTTCATCAAGCCAAGTGCGCCAACTGTCACGAACTACGCTCGCCCGCGAACCGTTCGCTTTCGCCGGAGCAGTGGGCGCAGACCGTGGAACGGATGGTCAAGCAACACGCCGCGCCGCTTTCGCCCGACGAATCCGCGAAAGTCATCGCCTATCTGCAAGCCCTGACCCGTGCCGGGGAACTCAAAGTCAAAGTCGCCGTCCCGAAAGACGCCGTCCCCGGGAAGCGCGAGTTGCGGGTCGTCACCGCGAACGGTGTCACGACGGCGGCAGTCTTTGAAGTCGGCGCCTTGCCCGAAGTGGTCAGCGAGGGCGCGAAAACGTCCCGCGAAGCGCCGCAGAAAATCGTGCTCCCCGTGGTGGTGAATGGCACGATCAAAGATAGCGGGCAACGTGACTGGTTCGCCTTCGTTGCGAGAAAAGGCGAACCAGTCACCATCAGTCTTCAGGCATATCGCCTGAACCAGGTTTCGCCGACGTTCTTCAACCCCGCTCTCTACTTGTACGACGGAAGTGGGAAACTGATCAGTAAGTCGGTAGGCTACGATAATGTCCTGTTTGGTAACGACCCCGCTATGGAACTCGTTGCGCCCGCCGATGGGACGTACACCGTGCTTGTCCGCGACCTGCTGTACCACGCGAACCCGCTTTCCCATTACCGCCTTGCTGTCGGTACGGGGTTACCGGTGGACGCCCGGTTTGTGGGCGGCGTGATTACGCGCCCCGGCGATACAGTGACGCCCAATCTTGCCGCCTCGATGCCGCTCCCGGCAGGGATGACGCGAGCAACGATCGCCGTGCCCGTGACCGCGTCGTGGGGGATATTCTCGGCGCGGACGCCCGCCGGTGATCTACCGGTTGTGATCGGAAACGCGCCCGACGGCGGCGCACCGATCACGGGCGATCCGGCCACCGCCCCGGCGACACCGCTCCCCGCCGCGTTTCGTGGTGCCATCACGAAAACCGGTTCCGCGACGGACGTGACGGCACGCAATATTTTCAAGGTCAAAACGACACGGGCGAACGTTTCCGTCTATTTTACGTCGCTGAGCCTCGGCTCGCGCTTGCGCCCGACATTCATCGTGACCCGTCCGACCGGCGAGTATGTCACCGGTCATTACGCCGACCGACCGATGAATTTCCGCTTGGAGAACGCGTTCCGAGAACCCGGCGAATATATTGTTCACGTTTTCGACGGGGACGGCAAAGGCGGCGGCGACTTCGGGTACGTGTGGGAGGCATACGATACCGCGCCGGAATTCGCTCTGACCGCGACGCCGGACGCGGTCAACCTACTCCCTGGCGGCACGGCGGCGGTAACGGTCGAGGCGAAACGGCGGGAGAACATCACCGGTCCGATCACGGTGTCGGTGCGCGATCTTCCGCCCGGTGTGACAACCCTGCCTTGCACCATTCCTCCGGATCATGACCGTGCGACGTTAGTATTCCGGGCGGAGCCGACTGCGGCGATCAACGCCAATCCGGTGATCGTCGAAGGGACATACGCGGGGGCGGACGGTAAGCCGACGGTGCGCCGGGCACTCCCCGTGGATTTCTACCGGGCACCGAACAACGATTACCGCCCCATCGAGCGGGGTCTCCAGTCCGTCGCCGTGATAGACAGTGAACCCTCGCCTGCCGTATCCGTGTCGGTGGAAGGCGCGGAAAAAGGGCTCGCCCTGACGATAGACCGCGAAACCGAGATCAAGGTCAAGATCACCCGGCGTGACGGTTTCAAGGGGGATCTTTTCATCATTCCGCTGAACTTTCCGCCGGGGGTTTCGCTTCGCGGCAATACGTATGTGGGCGGGGACAAAAGCGAGGCCGCATTGACATTGTACGCCGACGGCAACGCACGATTTCTGAAAGGCGAGCGTCCGGCCAAAGACCTACCCCCGATGGTGGTTACGTTCGCGATCCGCCCGAACGGCGTCGGCGACCGGGATTACATCGCTTGCACCCCGCCGATTTCGCTAACTGCCAAAGAGACCATTCCAACGAAGTAACCGGTGTCACCTTACCTCGGCAAACCTTTGCCGGATGGTCTGCGCGACCTTTTCCCAGGCGAACCGCTCCGCGAACAGCGCACGCGCTCTGGGGGCATACTGATTGCGCAGGTCGTCGTTCGCGGCGAGGGTGTAAACGGCGTCGCCGAACCGGGTGTGGAATGTCGCATCGCCCTGTTGCTCGCTAGGATTGTCTTTGTTGAGCACGACGCCGAGGAAGCCATCCGATTCGCGAAGCCAGCTGTCTGTGTTGTCACCGGTCAACCCCAAAGTCGGCAAACTGTGTTGCAAAGCGGCGATGAAGGAACCTCGTCGTGCCGCTACCCCATCTACGAAAAGCGAAAGGAAAATATCCATCGCCTGTAACCGCCGGGACACTTCCTCGCCGGGAAAAGGACCTTCCATCAACGAGGGGACATCCGCGGGGACGCTGGCCCCAAACCGCTTCGCATCCGGCCCGACGTAGAGTAAAAAAGGCTTCTTGTCCGCTCTTCGCACCGCATCGAGAGCGATCTGCGTCAGATCATTCATGCGTCCGGCGTGCGCCGTGCCGAAAAGCCCGACCACAAGATGATCGTCCGGGATACCGAGACGCTTTTTGGCTTCGCTTCTCCCGCCAGCGACAGGTACCAGTGGCATGTTGGAACCGACCGGCAGCTGATAAATGGTCTTTCCCGGAAACCACGGGTTGTAATTCCGGATCCATTTCTCCGTGCTACAGAACGCCACGTCCGACATTTGCACCAGATCGCAGAACTGTTGCTTCTGCCACGTATGGAAGATAGCCCGCTTCAGATTAGGGATGCTCCATTCACTGTTCGGGGAAACGAAGGCTTCGTGAACCATGGTCGAGAGGTGCATGCCGGGAACTGACTCGCGTGCTTCTTTCAACACACGCGGCAGAACCGGGTTGCGCCCCCATTTGCCGTAGGCGAACGGCTGATACTGCAGAAGGACCCAGTCCGGCTTTTCGTCGCGCAAAATCGCGGCAAGGCGGCTGCACGTTGAAACGTCGTCGATGCGAAAATCGGTGCGCACCGGTGCGCCATTGATCAGGTCATATGTTCCCAACCCCTCCGGCGCGAAAACCGTGATTTGTAACGATGGATCCTGCTTTTGTAGCGTTTCCACCAGGCTCGCCGTGTAGTGACCGATACCGTCCAGAACAGGGGGCGCAGCGGTGGTAATAATATATAGCTTCATAAAACAGGACAAGAAGTTGCAGGACCAGATCGGCTACCGCCCGAAAATATCCTTGAACAGGATCACGACAAACAGGGATGCCATCAGGATGAAGCCGACGGTGAAGACCCGGTTTGTTTGTTCGGCTGTCAGTTTCCGCCCGCGTGCCTTTTCGAGTGCCATCAGCGCCAGGTGACCGCCATCCAGGATCGGGATCGGAAACAGGTTGAACAGTCCCAGGGAAAGCGAGAGTTGCCCCAGTAGAGAGACGATCGAACTGCCGCCTTCGCGCGATGCGTTGTTAGATTGTTTCAGGATCGCCACCGGTCCCCCGACGCTCGCCCCCAACTCTTTCGGCGTGCTGAGCACGCGACCCATTTGGATGAACCAGAATCCGGTGAATCTGTTGCCATATTCGAACGATTCCGACAGACTGACACGCTTCGGATCGCTCGGCTCGATCGTCGGGCGGATCCCGATCAAACCGATCTGGGGGCGCTTCCCTTCCGGGTCGGGTCCCGAATCCGGGGTCACGTTCACGGTGCGAACTGTTCCCCTGGCGTCGCGCACAGAAATCGTGAGTGGTTTGTTCGGCGAATCGTGTAGCGTCTCGATCATCTCGTTGCCGTTGTTGATCGGCTTGTCGTTGATGGAGATCACCTTGTCGCCCGCTTTCAGACCGGCTACCGCCGCAGGGCGATTCGGGACGACTTGCTCGATGACGGTGCTCACGCGCGGCTCGGGAATCCCGAACGTCGCGCCGAGCAAACAAAGGGCGAGCCAACCGAATAGGAACGAGAAGAGCGGACCGCCCAGGATCACCCAGAACCGCTGATAGATCGGGCGGTTGTTGAA
>JACMMA010000448.1 GCA_014379275.1 Armatimonadota bacterium
ACACTTTTATGAGCAATACCATGGAACAGTTGATCGCGACGTTCCGGCAAACCTGCGAAGCGGCAGGCGAGAGCGAACAGCGCGTCATCCAACGCCTGGCGGAGCGCGTTCACATCAGCCGCAACGTCAACGAGGACTACGAGGAGACGCTGACATTCGGGCAACGCCTCGCCGACCGGATCGCGATCTTCGGCGGCTCGTGGACGTTCATCCTGCTTTTCCTGGCCAGTCTCGCAATGTGGATCGCGCTGAATACGTTCGTTCTGACGCGACTCGGCAAGCCGTTCGACGCGTACCCGTTCATTTTTCTGAATCTCATTCTTTCCATGCTGGCGGCATTGCAGGCTCCCGTGATCATGATGTCGCAGAACCGGTACGCGGCGAAAGACCGGGTCGCCGCCGAGCACGACTATGAGGTGAACCTGAAGGCGGAGCTTGAGATCCTCGCACTCCATCAGAAGGTGGATACGCTTCGCGAAAAACAGTGGATGGATCTGGTGGCGATGCAACAGGAACAGATCCGGTTATTGACCCGCCTGATCGACGCCGAAAAGGAAAATTTGTCGTGAAGAAACACCCCCGGAATACTTTTCCGGCATTCGTTCCGGTCGGTGGAATCGGCACACTTCTCGCTGTGTATGCTTCGGCTCTGCGACCCTGGCATCTGCGCTGGAGGGCTAGCGACGAGGAAATGGTGACGATCCTGTCGGGTGATGATGTCAAGCCAGATCCCGCCATACAGGTCACGCACGCGATCAATATCGATATCTGCGCCGCCTGGGCGACCAGTTGGGGGCGTGGTATACGCCGCTCGCGGTGGCAATCGCCCTGGTCACCTGGGGGGTGTCCGCCGACCCGATTCGCTTTCTCGTGGTGCTGGTGGTGGCGACGCCGTGTCCGCTCCTGATCGCGATTCCCGTCGCCATTATCGGTTCGATCTCCGTGGCGGCGGCACGCGGCATTATTATCAAGAACCCGGCGGTGCTCGAAAGCATCAGCGATTGCCGCGTCGCCCTGTTCGACAAAACCGGGACACTCACGTATGGGAAACCGAAATTGACCGAGATTCTGCCCGCGAATGACTTTACCGAGAACGAGGTTCTCGCGCTTGTCGCCAGCTTGGAGCGGTACTCCAAACACCCGCTTTCCGAGGCAATCACCGATGCGGCGACGCAAGCCGGTGTCACCCTCCGGGACGCAACCGAGGTGCGCGAGTTGCCGGGGGAAGGTCCACACGCGACGATAGGCGGTCGCCGTGTTCATGTCACGGGGCGCGGCAAAGTGGCGAAGTTGTACCCGCAGTTCGTTGCGTCGCTTCCGCCCGCCGTGTCCGGGATGGAATGCGTCGCCTTCATCGACGAAAGATATGCCGCCGCACTCCGTTTCCGCGACGAACCGCGACCCGAAGGCGCACGCTTCATCCGCCACCTCGCGCCGAAACACGGCATCCGGCGCGTGATGCTGGTTTCAGGAGACCGGGCGGGCGAAGTGGAGTATCTGGCGAAACGGGTCGGGATCACCGAAGTGTTTTCCAGTCAAAGCCCGGAACAGAAACTCGCGCTGGTCCGCGCCGAGACTCTCAAAGCCCCGACGATTTTCATGGGCGACGGCATCAACGACGCCCCCGCCCTGACCGCCGCCACGGTCGGAATCGCGTTCGGCAACAACAGCGAGATCACCGGCGAAGCGGCAGACGCCGTGATTTTAGACAGTTCTCTGGAAAGTGATAGACGTTTTCGCCGTCCTCAACGCCCTGCGTGCCGCCTTCCCGCCGAAAACCCTCTCGGATTACTGATGCGATAATGATTACCAAACAACCGCGCTGGGTGTGGATCGGGGCATGGGTACTGGCGTTCGTCGCCGGGATGGTCAATGTGGTAGGACTGCTGGGCTTCGACCATCAAACCGTGACACATCTCACCGGCACAACCTCGATGCTCGCGGCGGCGTTAGCCCGGCTCGATAAAGGGGCGACCCTTCACTTCGCCGCCATCCTGCTCTC
>JACMMA010000449.1 GCA_014379275.1 Armatimonadota bacterium
ATGCCACGCGCGAAGGGGAGTGGCGAAAGGCAGACACGGCGACGCGAGCGATTACCGCCCGTGCCATGGGGACGCGAACTTGCGTCCCGGTGCGGGAGAATAGCGGGTCGTTATCGGTGCCACAAAGTGTCATAGCGGGTGTCGCCTACCTTTCGTCAGAATAGTTGCTATATCGGTCACATCCTATGGTTTGATAAACAAACCGCGCAACGCGTTCCCGAAATCGCCGTGTCATTTTATCACGGTTTCCAGGACGTTGCCCGAACCAGAGGCGACGTTTCCGGTGAGACGCATCCTATTCGACGTGGCGTCATGTCGTCGGTCACGCGGGTAAATCAGAAGGACGTGACAAACACCCGAATAATGGATTCAGACGTGATTTACCTCGTACCACAGTAACGGCAAGCAATCGCTCGAAAATACAGCGAAAGAACATATAGATGCCGTTATTGACACGAGGGATGTATATATGGAATAATTCAACCTATATCGGTTAGATCGGATGCATTCTATCTGATACGAACGTGTCACCACAAACATTCGCAGACGGAGACGAAGATGAGGAAAAGGAATCTCGATACCGGAGCGGCCATGGCGGTGCTCCTGATTCTAGCAGGATGTGGAGGCTCCGGCGGGGACAGCGGCGGCGGCGGCGCTGTGCCGGGACCGACGCCCAAGCCAGTGCCCACCTCGACGCCCACGCCAGTGCCCACCTCGACGCCCACGCCGATTCCCACACCCACGCCAAGTACACCCACCACGTCCGTAACGTCGACGGTGATTGGGACCTTCTCAGACCCATGGGCACTCACGTTTCTGCCCGATGGCAGGATGCTCGTGACGGAGAAGGGCGGCACCCTGCATCTGGTGGATCAGCAAGGGAACCGCTCGCCGGTGCCGGGTCTGCCCGAGGTTTCGGTTTCCGGTCAGACGGGTCTCCACGACGTGGTGACCGATCCTGCCTATTCGGGTAACGGGCGCATCTGGTTCTCCTACGCGGAGCCGGTCGCTGGCGGCGGGTCAAGGGTCGCCGTCGCCAACGCGGTACTCGCATTCGAGGGGAGTCCGCGCGTCGAGCAGGTCAACGTCGTCTGGCGCGCCAACGTCACCGCGGCGGGGGGGCATCCCGGAGGTCGGATCGCCTTCGGACCCGACGGCTACGTCTACATATCCTCGGGCGAACGGCAGCAGGGGGCCCCGGCACTCGACCTGACGAAGACCATCGGCAAGATCATCCGCATCACGACGGATGGCCAACCGGCACCGGGGAATCCGTTCCTCGGCGGATCCGATGTCAACGCGGAAATATGGTCCTACGGCCATCGCAACCCGTATGGGCTTGTGTTCTCGGTCGACGGCCAGTTGCTAGAAAGCGAAATGGGGCCGGAGGGTGGCGACGAGTTCAACCGGATCCGTGCGGGGGCTAACTACGGCTGGGATCGGGTGTCGGAGGGTAACGCGTACGGTGGGCCACCGTATCCCAAGCATTCGACCGATACGAGCGTCACGGCACCCGCCTACAGTTGGTCGCCGGTGATCGCGCCGGGTGGCATGATCCAGTACACCGGGTCGCGCTTCGTCGGCTGGAACGGTGACTTCGTGCTGGCCGGGCTAGTCTCCCGCGGCCTCGTTCGGGTGCGCTTCGATGGCAACACCGCGACGGAGGTCGCTCGCATCGATCTGGGCGCACGCATCCGCGAGGTCGAGCAGGGACCGGACGGCACCATCTGGGTTCTGGAGGACGGCGCAGATGGTCGTCTTCGCCGCCTCGACCCGAACTGACATCACTTATCGGATCGAGGTTAAATGTCACTCATGCCAGGTAATTCTTTTCCGAGTGCGAACGGTTGCTTTTTATTGTCTGGTCGGAATTCTGATTAGACGGGGCAAAGAGCCGAAGCCCCTGCCCCGTGATACTACCGACTCTGGTATCGAGCCATGATGGCTTACCGCCAAGCGTAGGCAGAGAGAATCTCCTGACCTCCCTGAGAGTTACCTGTGGGCACCTTCGGGACGGGGATTCGTGTCTCGTTCGTGCCGTCCGTCCATGCCAGTCAGTCGGATGCGTGGCGTTGTTTGGGGCGGAGCGCGGTGGGCACGTTCCCATCCGGGGATGCACGTCCCCGTCATTTCTCGAAACCTTTCACGAGCGTTTTATCGGCTTGTTTGTTTGCACCAGCTTCTTCGGGTAGATCACGGACGAATCCGACTTTCGCTTTTCCAGGTCCAGGTAGTGGTAGCCGACTTCGCGTGTGCCGTCCGCCATCAGGACGTCCACCTTGATCCAGAACTGCCCCCAACCCGAGGATTTGTAGGCGAAGTTTTTCTGTAAGTTCGTGCCGTTGCCGACGCTCAGGTTCGGGCTCGCCGCGGCGAGGACCTGGACCGGGTAGTAGAACGAGGGGTGCAGGGTGTATGTCACCGAGCGGATTCGGTCGCGCACCTCCCCTTCGGCAAAAGTGCGGACTATCCACGAGTATGTCCCGTCTTTCGGCGGCGTAGACTCGTTGCTGACCTTGATCGTGCCTTGCGCTAGGGCGTTCGACACGGCGACAAGAATGATCCCGGCGGTGCCGAGCAGAGAAGAGACGAGTTTTCGGTGTCGCATTTCAGGGGTCCTCCCGCCGGGAAGCGAGCGTCTGTGGCGCCGTCACCGCGACTACCGGCACCGTCATCTGCGGCGCCTCCAGGTTCGGGACGGGGTTCGCCCCGCCGCTGGTGGCTACCGCGGCGTAGACCGGTACGGTTATGTCGCCTTCCCATTCCATGTTCGCCGCGCTGTTCACGACCTTGACGCGGGCGAGGTTTGCGATCTCTCCGCTCTTGAAAGGCACGGAAAACGTCGTGGCTTTGAAATTGGGCTCTATGGGCGCGGCGGCGTCCGGGAAAACTTCGCGACCGCTGCTGTCGTGGAAAAAGAAAGTCAGTTCATCCTTCCTGAACTTTCTCTGCGGGATTCCCTGTTGTCTGCGTTCGGATTCGGGCGGCCTTAAATTGACCTGTATCCGTTGCGGGGCAGGAGAAGGGGCAGGCACGGGACATCCGGGGAAATTCTCTTTGTTGTTACACCAGTTCGTCGCGCCCCAGATGAACACCAGTAACACGGCGAACTGACCGGTGGCTTTCACCACGGAGTCTGTCCGGGCGTTCTGCGAGAACGAAATCGCTCCCTGGAACAAAGCCGATATCAACGCCACGGCGAGTGACATTACCAGCAGTGCGGCGAGGAATTCGTTGTGGTCGGTCCGGAACTCGCCCGGCATCGGGCATCCCTTGCGGGAATCGCGCAACAGATACACGCCGAGTCCCAGACACCCGACGCCGATACAGGTGCCGGCTATCTTTTCCCATTCCCCGGCAGATTTTTTCGCACGGTTCGATCGCCTTTCCGGCGGATCGGCTTCCGGGCGGGAATCCCCGGCGTTCGAATCCGGTCTGTTCGGCGGACCGGGAGCAGGATGCACCATGTTTTGATTCTCCTCGTAGAATCTCCCGAAAGCAGTGCCGGGGATCATGCCGCCGACGCACGGATTGACGGGGGCACCGAATTAGTTGCCCGGTACGACGACTTTTCCCCGCCTATAGGGTTCGAGACAGACGTGACGCTTCTTGACGCATACTGCGTATGCCTCTCGTCTGCACGGTTCGAAATTATTGTAATCAGCGATTGACCCGTTGTCAACGGATTCTTCGCCGGGTGTGAAATATTCACAGTCCGCCTTCGGTGCGTTCCTTTTCCTGCCACGGAACGAGAAAAAACACCCCGCCGAAGTCCGGTAGGGTGTTTCGTCGGGACGGCGATCTGTTAGAAACGGCGTCCCCCGGCGCGGGATCAAGCCCAGCTAAACGTGCTGACTGCGGGGCGGACGATCATCTCGCTGACGTCCACATCGGCGGGCTGCTCGATGGCGAAGAGGATCGCCCGTGCGATAGATTCTGCCGGGATCCCGATGGCACGCGCCCCATCTATCATCTTTTTGGTTTCCTCCGACGTGATACTGTTGCTGAGTTCGGATTCCGTGATGCCGGGCGAGATGATCGTCACGCGGACACCCCGTTCCGACTCCAGGCGTAACCCTTCCGAGATGGCACGCACCGCGAACTTGGTCGCGCAGTAGACCGCGCCGGTCTGCACCACGGAATGACCGCCGGTGGACGCGATGTTGATGATATGTCCCGCGCCCTGCTCTTGCATAGAAGGCAGGGCTGCCGCGATGCCGTAGAGCGTCCCCTTAATGTTCACGTCGATCATCCGGTCCCACTCGTCCACCTTCAGTTCGTCGAGTCGCGAAAGCGGCATCACCCCGGCATTGTTGATGAGAACATCGACGCGACCGTAGGCCGTCTTCGCTCGTTCGACCAATGCCTCCACATCCGCGCGGTTCGCCACGTCCGTCGCCAGATGCTCCGCCGTCCCGCCCCCGGCGCGGATCTCGGCGACGAGCGACTCCAACCGCTCCGTGCGCCGCGCCCCGACGACGACGTTTGCCCCGTTTTGCGCCAGTAGGCGTGCCGTCGCCTCGCCGATGCCGCTACTCGCCCCGGTAATGACCACGACTTTGCCCACCACACCCGCCTTGTTTTGAAATCCTGACATTATACGATCCTCCATCGTTGTTCTGGAAATAGCACGCTTCACACGCGCCGTAGATGTTTTCTACAGGCTGATTTTATCTTCTGAAGGAAAAGGAGAGGTAGAATAATCCTACCGAGTTATTGCCTGATTCTCCAGCGATAGTTTTCGGCGGGGGTGAAAACTCCGCGGACGGCGGATATAATCGGCACGAAGAAACTCGTATGTCGACCCTTACGAACAGTACCAGCACCGTCTCCGACACCGCCTCCCTCGAACGACAGTATGAGGAGCTGAAGACGCTTATCGGGAGGTTCGCACCCCATGATGGAACCCACACGACGGCTATCTCCTCGCTTTACCTGTACCGCTCCTCGTCCCCTTCCGACCCGGTCCCCGGCGTGTATGAACCCTCCCTCTGCGTGATCGCGCAGGGAAAAAAACTCGTCATGCTCGCCGACGAATCGTATGTCTATGCCCCGGCGCAGTATCTGCTCGCGTCCGTCGATCTACCGATAGTCGGACAGGTGATCGAAGCGTCGGCGAGAGCACCCTATCTGAGCCTGAAACTCGACCTCGATCCCGGTCTGATCGGTACCTCGATCATGGAGTCGGACGCGGCCACCACATCCAAACATGTCCCTGCGTCGCGGGGGATCTCGGTCAACCGGGTCGATCCGGGGCTGCTCGACGCCGTCATCCGCCTTTTGCGACTTCTGGACAACCCGCGCGACATCCGCGTACTGGCACCGCTCCTCCTGCGGGAGATTCTGTACCGGCTGCTCGTCGGCGAGCAGAGCAGTCACCTCCGGCGCATCGGCTCGGAAAACAGCGAGACGCAACGGATCGCGCGGGCGATCCAATGGTTGCGCCAACACTACGCCCAGCCGGTGCGCGTCGAAGATGTCGCGCGGGAGGCGTGCATGAGTGCGTCCGCGCTGTTCCTCCATTTCAAGGCGGTGACGGCGATGAGTCCGCTCCAGTACCAGAAGCAGTTACGCTTGCAGGAAGCCCGACGCTTGATGTTCGGCGAGGCACTGGACGCGACCACGGCGGGCTACCGCGTCGGCTACGAAAGTCCGTCCCAGTTCAGCCGCGAGTACAGCCGCCTGTTCGGTGCCCCGCCCGGCCGCGACA
>JACMMA010000450.1 GCA_014379275.1 Armatimonadota bacterium
GTCACTTCCATGATTTATCTTTCTACCCTTTCTATTTTTATTTGACTTCCGACTCAATCATCGATCGACGCGTAAACCGACGTCCAGAAATCGTTGTAAACGTTCGGACCGGTGGGCGATGTCCAGGCTTGCTGCGTCATCAAAATTCCGATCAATTCCTCCCGCGGGTCTACATACGCGGAAGTTCCTAAACCGCCATCCCAACCGAACCGACCGGGAACTGCTGCCACATCGTCGCGCCGGGTGATGATGGACATGCCGAATCCCCAACCGCGGCTCCCCCCGAGGATGATTCCTGCCCCTTCCTTCTGCTCGGTCGTCAGCTGGTCGGTTGTCATCGCTTCGACAGAAAGCCGGGAAAGGATACGTTCGGTTCCGTATTTCCCGCTGTTCAGCATCATTTGATGAAAAGCAAGGTAATCGTCCACCGTCGAAACGAGACCGCCAGCCCCGGACGGAAACGCAGGCGGACGACTATATTGACCCCCTGCGGCGGCATCATATACCTCGTTCACGCCGGTCTCCGGATTAATCTCGTAGCTCGTCGCCAGCCGGTGGATTTTGTCTGCGGCGACGCTGAAGCCTGTATCCTTCATGCCAAGCGGGGCGAAGAGGCGTTCACGCAAGAACGACTCCAGTGTCTGACCCGAGGCGCGGGCGATCAGGACACCCAACACGTCGCAACCAGTGTTGTACATCCATTTCTCGCCCGGCTGGTGCAGGAGCGGCAACGTTCCGAGGCGACGAATCCACTCGTCCGGTTCCGGTGTCGTTGACGAACTCGGCCCCGACTGCCCCAGAGACAAACCGTTCATGGCTTTCTGAATCGGGAACATATCCGGCGGTGCCATTACCATGCCGAATCCCAGGCGAAAAGTTAACAGATCACGCACGGTGATCGGTCGGTTCGCGGGCACGGTGTCGTCGAGTGGGCCATCGAGCCGTTTCAGTACCTTGCGATCTGCCAGTTCGGGGAGCAGGCGGTCTACCGCCTCGTCCAGACGCAGTTTGCATTCCTCTACCAAAACCATCGTCGCGGCGGCGATGATGGGTTTGGTCATAGAGGAGATACGGAAGATCGTGTCGTGCCCGATGGGGTCGCCGCCGTTTACCGATTTTTTGCCGGCGGCGGCGATATGCACTTCGCCTCGCCGACCGACCAGCGTGACGACACCCGGCACTTCGCCGCGTTCGACATAGCCGGTCATGACCGCTTGCATGCGTTCCAGTCGCGCTTGCGATAGTCCGCCGGCACTCATTTTATTTGCTCTCCGCAACCGGGTGCTTCCTCCATCGCCTTCCGCATCTCCTCGGGGGACATTTCGCGGATTGTGGTGGCCACGGACCATTGATGCCCGTACGGGTCCGTGAGCATGCCCCACCGGTCGCCCCAGAACATGTCCGCCGGCGGCATGGCCGCTGTGCAACCCGACTCGACCGCGTGAGCGAAGACCGCGTCGCAGTCGGCGACGTGGAGGTGGAGTGTCACCGGGCTTCCGCCGAGGCTCTGCGGGCTTTGACCGCCGTGCTCGGGAAACTCGTCCACGAGATAGAGGGTGGAACTGCCGAACTTGAGTGCGGCGTGCATCACCCGACCATCCGGGGTGTTCAATACACTGGTTAGCTCGGCACCGAATGCTTTCTGGTAAAACTCCACTGCCTCTGCCGCCTTGCGGCAGGAGATGTGTGGGGTCAGGGTCGTTGTCTGTCGTGTCGTATCTGTCATGGGAATTGCCTTTCGAACCGGGTTATTTGTTACTGTTTGCCGTAGTGGCGGAGGATGTCAGGAACGGGATTTCTCGTAGCGGGCGGACCTCGACGGTCCCGGTCTTCGCCACCGGGTGTTGCGCGGCGATTGCCACCGCCTCATCGAGGTCGTTCGCCTCGACTAACAGATACCCGGCGAGTTGCTCGTGCGTCTCGGCGAACGGACCGTCGGTCACCAGACGGTTCCCCTGGCGCAGTCGTACACTCGTCGCGTGCGATGTCGGCTGGAGGATGCCCGCCGCGACGTACTGCCCGCTCGCCCAGAGGCGGTCGACAAGCCCTTCGCACGTTTTCACACACTCGCCGTGCACGTCTTCCGTCTGTCCGGGAGCTTCCTCTTCCTGGTAGATCAGTAACATGTAGTTCATTTTGGTTCCTTCACTTAGTAGTCGAACCGGGTCTGCGAGAATCGACAGCCGGGCGAAAAAAATCGCGGCTATTTCTGATTTTTTCATTCGAGAAAAGTTGTGACCCTGCCGGACTCCTCAATCGCTCAACACTGCCAGATCTATCTGGCGGAGGCGCTCCGGGTCCGCGACGACGGCGATCCGGATGATCTTTCCGTCCTCTATTTCAGGAACGATCACCAGGAACAGCCGTCCCCGTGGGGCAACCGCGATACCCACAGCGCCGTTCGCGAGTACGGGCCGTGCGGACTGGGCGCGGCCGGCGAAGATTTTTGCCACCATGGATGCGCCGCGGGCTTCCCTCGGTCCCCCCGCCTGCGCGGCGGTATCGTCGGCATGGAACACGACGTCCGGGTTGAGCACCCTGAGGAGGGCGTCGAAGTCGCCGCCGCGGGCGGCGGCGAGGAACGCCTCGACGACTTCGCGCTGGCGTGCGAGAACCACAGGCGAAACGGCGGCTTCGCCCTTCACCCGGCGCCGCGCCCGGCTCGCAAGCTGTCGGGCCGCGGTCGAGGAGCGCCCCACGATGGGGGCGATCTCATCGAAAGGCAGATCGAATACATCATGCAGGACGAACGCGACCCGCTCGGCGGGAGCCAGTGTTTCGAGCACTACGAGCAATGCGAGACCGACCGAGTCCGCGAGAACCGCCTCGTGCTCGGGGTCGGTCCCGCTTTCGTGACCGGCGATCTGGTCGGGAACATGCGCACCGAATGACTGCTCACTTCGCGACTTTCGCGCGCGTAGCATGTCCAGGCATACCCGCGCGACGATTGTTGTCAGCCACCCGCCCAGGTTCTCGATGCCGTTCACGCCCGCGCGGTTGAGACGGAGCCAGGACTCCTGCACCGCGTCGTCCGCTTCGCTCCGCGAGCCGAGCATCCGGTAGGCTACCGCCCCCAGGTGAGACCGATTCTCCTCAAACCGTTCCGCCAGCCATCGGGGTTCGTTCACCGCCATATCCTTCCGTTACTGTGTCATTTCCCGGACGTAGGGCGGGTCGCCCCCCCTCTCTCGGCGGGAAAAGAACGCCGAGCGTGCGGCTTTCCGGTCGGAGTGCCCAGGAAGCAACCGCGCAGACGGCGAAGAAAAGCGGCCACAAAAACTGAACCAGCGTATCTCCGGACAGAATATGTGACGCGACCGCGCCCGTCATGTCGAAAAAGACCCCGGCATACGCCCATTCCTTGAGACGCGGCAAACGGGGCGCGAGCAGGGCGATGGCTCCCAACACTTTCCAGAACCCCAGGATCGTGGCGAAGTACAGGGGATAGCCGAGGTGCGTCATGCCCTCATCAATCACTTTCGGGTGCGTCAGGTCCGCGATCCCGCCCGCGGTCAGTGCGAACGCGAGCATTGCGGTCGTCGCCCAGTAACCGATCATTTTCGTTTTCATTGTTCCTTCTCCTCCAAACGGTTCGTCGAAACGTCGCGCTTGTCCATGCTCATCCCGTCACATTTCAACCGCGCGCCCCGTCACTGCCTTGACGGACGCGCCCCGGTCAATGTGACCGGGCAAGTGCCTCGTCGAAACCGTGTATTCGGAATCCCGAATACACTCAAACAAACGAAAGGTTTTGGAGGAAACGAATAATGCAAGCACGAATGAGCAATCCCGCGATGGTCGTCCCGGGCGCCATGCAGGCAGTGATGGCCCTGGGAGAGTCCGCGAAAAAAGGCGGGGCGTCTCCCCGGACCCACGCCCTTGTCCATCTGCGCGCCAGTCAGATCAACGGGTGTAGCGTCTGCGTCGAAATGCACTCTCAGGAGTTCAAGAAGGCAGGCGCGACAGACGAGCAGCTCTTCACCGTGGCGGCGTGGCGCGAAGCGCCTTACTTCACCGACGCCGACCGGTCCGCTCTGGCACTTGCGGAAGCCATCACCCGTCTGAGTGATCGCCCGGACGCGGTGTCGGATGAGGTATGGGAGGAGGCAGTGCGCCACTTCGACGGGTCGTCCCTGGCTGCCCTGGTACTTTCCATCGCCACAGTCAACCTTTGGAACCGCCTCAACGCGGCAACCCGGCAAGTGGCGGGGGCGTGGAAGGGCTGATCCGATAGGGCGTCTGTCGCCGGGGGCGCGGGTGTACCGGGGCCGTGTGGCGGAATGGCACATTCCGCCACAAGGCCCCGGTACACCGAAATATGCTCCGTCCGTGTTCCTATCGGGCTTCCTCGGACTGTATTGCTTGGTA
>JACMMA010000451.1 GCA_014379275.1 Armatimonadota bacterium
GCTAACGCCTCGGTCAGCGCGTATACGTCAGCGATGGAATCGACGCGGAGCACCCCCACGCGGTCGAACGCGACATCCAACACGTCATCCGAACCCGTCAAGGAACCGGTGTGCGACGCCGCCGCCTTCGCCCCGACCGCAGTCCGCCCCGCCTTGATAACCAGGATCGGCTTCGACAGCGAGACTTCCCGCGCCGCCGACAGGAACGACCGGGCGTCGCCGACGGTCTCCATATAGATTACGATGCTCTGCGTGTTGGCATCGTCGCCGAGATAGTCGAGCAGATCGCCCCAGCCGACATCGAGCATCGAGCCGAGCGACGCGAACGCCGAAAAGCCGATGCCTTCCTTGAGCGCGTGGTCTAAAACGGCGGTAAGTAGTGCGCCGCTCTGCGACAGGAATGCCACCTTGCCCGGTTTCGCCATCGCCTGCGCGAATGTCGCGTTCATCCCGGTCAGCGGACTCATCACCCCGAGGCAGTTCGGGCCGACGATGCGCATGCCGCTCTGCCGCGCCTCCGCGAGCACCTGCCGCTCCAACTCGATCCCGCTTTCCCCGGCTTCCTTGAACCCCGCCGAAATAATGATTGCGCCGCGCACCCCGGCTTCGCGGCACTCCCGGATGATACCCGGAACGCTCGGGGCGGGCGTACAAACCACGGCGAGTTCGACCGGTTCGGGGATCGCGGCGATAGTCGGATACGCGCGGACGCCGAGCACCGCGGGGCGTTTCGGGTTCACGGGGTAGACCGTGCCGCCGAACGGCGACGCCAGCAGGTTAGATACTATCGTCCGCCCGACGCTACCGACGGTCTCGGTCGCGCCGATGACGGCGACCGACTTCGGCGCGAAGAAAACGTCTAAGGCGGGTTTGCGGGCGGCACGGAGCAGGTCGTGCGCGGGGTCGGTGGTTTGCGGGGCGTCGGTAGGCATAGCGGCGGATTCTTTCGGAGGGATGGGTTATCACGTCGATAATACCCGTTATTCCGCGGGAATCACGCCTCGCAAGTGGGAGGCCGCGAGGGCGCCATTGCCACTACCTAGTCGGCTGGTCCGCGCACAGGAAACCGAAGATCGCCGCCGCCGGTCCCGTGTTCTGGTGGATGGTAAACTCGCTCCCCATTGGCGAGCAGCGGTTGTTCCACCAGCGTTCGTTGCCGGGCCATTCGTCGATCGCCGGATACACCGTTTTGTTACCCCAGTCCGACGACCACGGACCCGCGCCCGTGTCCGTTTCCTTGCGCCACGGGCTGTACGGGATCAAACCGGGGTGCATTTTGTCCTTGCCGTTGTACCAGGCGTCCATGTGGAATATCTCGGTCGGGTGGCGCGGTCCGAGTCCCGTGACCCAGGTTTGATTCAGTGCGTTGGTGCCGAGGAAATAATCGCACGTCGTGTACAGCGCGGCGAGATATTTTCGGGCGCGATCCGGTTCCGCGGCTTTGGTCAGCGTGTAGCCGACCGCGCCCTCGAGAACGAGCGGCGTGGTCTGTTGCCCGACCAGCATCGGGAAGTAGAAGTTGCCCCCCCATCGCAAGGCACGTTTCGCGGACGTATTTAGCATCGTCTCGTCCGCCGTGCGGAGCACCGCGGCGCGAATACGTGCCAGCGTCGCGGGGTCGCGCTTCGCGTCGCTTACTCCGCCGCCCAGCGCGTAAACGAACGGTCCGTAAGCGTCCTCCTCATAAATCAACGAATCGGGCTTGACGGACTGCGTGTCCTGGATGAATTGCGCCTCGAACGATTTGTCACCGGAAAGCCGAAACAGCGCGGCGGCGGCGTAGGAGCGTGGCTGACGAATGTTGCCTTTCTCGTCCCCGGGGCGGGTGTTCTTCTGTGCCCACGCATACGACTCGCGGGCTTCTTTCTCCCAGTCGATCCTGTCCGGGTCGGTTTTCACGTCGGCAAGCCGGTAGGCATGCGCCAGACTCGCGGCGACACCCGCATACCGGTACGTGGAGAGGGCGTCTTCACCAGACACCATGTATACGCGGTCCGTGTCCTCATAACTGGGCCGCCCGAACTTGGAGCCGTCGGGGTTCGTGCCTTCATCGCTGCCGAAAGCATCCCCCGCGACGCGCAACCCGATCCCGCCGGTCCCCCATTTCTTGCGAATCAGTTCCTGCCGGAGCCGGTAGCAGAATCGTGGTAACCACGCGGCTTCGTCCACGATGTCGGGAATGCCGTTGCCGGACTCAGGCAGGTTCAATTCGCTGTCGGCGAATTTTTTGTGCGCCATCTCGAACACTAAGAGCAGTTCTTGGGCGGGGCGCAGGTGCGAATAATACCCGTCCCAGTCGCCCGCGTCCTGATACCACCCCCACGCATCTTCCAGTGTTCCCGGCGATTCCGCCGTCAGCTTTTGGGCGTCGCCGCCCTCACTGCCCCAGTCCTGCGAGCGCACGCGTGTGTAGCGCAGTTTACCCGCGAAGCCGGGGGTGAGCTTCGGGTGGTGGGGCGCGGGCCGCTCGAACTCGGTGTACGGCTTGGTCAGCGCAATGCCCGAGCGGTTATGGTACAAGCCCCGCGCCACGGTGCGAAACGCCTCCCGGTATATGTCGGGGTCGACGCGGAACTGCCAGGAGCATCCGACACCCTCCACCGCCACGACGTAGGTTCCCGGCGTCTTCAACCCGGAAAAATCACACTCCCAAACGTCGGCGTTCAGAAAGTTCCCGTGGGGCGGGGAATCGGTCTTATGAAGAGTTTCCTGGTTCGTCTTCGCCTGCCGGAAGCGCACCGCACCGGTGAACACCCGCTTACCGGTTTTCGTGTTCACCACGTGGAACGGCTTGCCCTGGACCTGCTTGAGATCTAGCGAGCCGCGATCACCCATCCAGTGGTACACGTAAGCGAACTTCTGGGGGGCGTCGGGGACATAACCGAGCGTGTTCACATGCACCGCCTCGGAGCGTGATTTCCCGACGACATACGTCATGGTACGGGTCGGTTGCTTCGCGGTCAACCCGTCCGTGTGGATCGTGTACGTTTTGCCCGACTTCATCGGCGCAGGCAGTTCCAGATAAAGCCAGTGTTCGGCGGCGTGGTCGGGGCGGCTGTTGATGACACGTCCGTTCTCGAACTTGTCGGCGAACCAGGCGAAGTCCGTACCCTTGCTTTTGCGACCGACCCGTACCGGCACGAGCGGCTGCTTGAAGGCTACGTCGCCC
>JACMMA010000452.1 GCA_014379275.1 Armatimonadota bacterium
CATTTTACGCACTATTCGCGTTTTACATGGGCAGACCCTTCTTTTCGTTTTGTAGGACGGGACCGCTTGCAGATTTGTTCCGTCCTACGGGCAGTATTCAATTGTTCCCGCCGCAAACTACGGCGTCATCTTAAAGGTGTCAAAGTCCGATGTGGTATATGGCACTCCCGCATCATATGCCAATTGCTCCTTGGTTTTCAGGGCAGCAATATCGACTACCTTCGCGGTACCAGACAGGTAAAGCACGATGACCTTGCCTTTTTCCACATGGTGCGAACACATGGTTACAGCAGCATCGTCACCAGGATTTCGCCAGATCAACTGATCCTGGTACAACTGGCGGGCCTTGTCCGACGCGATCACCGTGCGATCATTGGGGTTATTTACCACGCCCATCCACTGTCTCTGGTAGCGTACTATCCACTGGCTTGAGTCGATCTTTGCGAGTGCCGTACCGCTCCCGTCTTTCAGAATGCGCGGGCTGGTGTCGTACGAATCGAACTTGTAAAAACGAAGGGCGGGCGGTGCATCCACATCGCCGTATTTGTCGGCAAATGTGCCTATGTTGTTCTTGTCCAGAGATGGCACAAAGAACGCTTTCGGGGTCGTCACCGGGTAGTCTCTTGTTCCCGGTGCTTCGGAATACGCCGGGTCATTAGTCGGATAAAACCAGGTGTTGTTCTTGCAGGAATAAGTACTCAGCGATTTAACATACTCCGGATACAAGCCACCACTTCCAGCAACTCTCCCACCTACTGTTACTCCATCATCATAAACAAAATCGCCCCCGAGTTTCCCTGTGGCGGAGGCTTGTTCCTGCGTACAAGCGGGATCGTTTCCAGTGGCAATTACGAGTTTGCCTTTAGGATCATCATTGAAAGTTTTGCAGTCTGGCACCCCATCCCCATTAATGTCTGGCCCGGAGGCGATCGCGGGGGCGAACAGGAAGTCGGGGTACTTGCGGTTGTCGAGTTCGTACTGCTTCAGTGCCGTCGAGATCGACTTCATGTTCGTCATACAGTCGGCACGCCGCGCGTTCTCACGCACCGCCGCAAAAACCGGGAAGATGATCGCGGCAAGCACCGCGATAATGGCGATCACGGTTAGCAATTCGATCAAGGTAAATGCGCTTCGTCGGGCGCGGAATTGGGACTTCATTTTTTCGGCTCCTCACACAGATAGGGTACGCTGTAGCTCTTCGTAGTCGCCAACACGCGCATCACAAAAATATCTATCGTTTAGACGGAATCCCCCCGCGAGATGTTCCGTTCTGATTCGTCGCAGCAAGTTCGGTATTAGTTGGATATAACCGGCAATTCTTTCGCGGGAAAACAGAGCCCCCCGCAAACTAACGGGAAAGAAGTTGGTCATTTTCGCCATAATATTCTAATGGAAGAGTGCGTGAAGCGATTTGTAGCCCTCTCCCCAATTTTTCGCACCACTTTTTGGAGGATGTTATGCGCCGTTTTCATTGCTCTGTGATTTCTACACTCTGTTTACTCGCCGCGCCGGTACTGATTGGCGCATCCGCCGCCACGGTCAGGGCGCAAACCCCGGCACCGGTCCCGTCTCCCGCGCCGAAACCAGCCGAGATCCCCGATCCCCTGACCGATCTGGAACGTGCGGCGCAGTTGACGGACAAGCCGGTCTACAATCAGTCCGATTTGAAGCCCGTTGCGCCGCTGTACGACCCCAGGAAAGAGGCGCTATTCACCGGTCGTAGCGGCTACCGCAAGCCGGGTCGCCTGAAAATCGGGGCGTTCTTCCCGCAGGAAAAGGCGCTTCGTGACAGCACCGAAGACGTGTTCATTTCTCTGGGCGCCTCGGTAGACCTGCCCGCACGGGGCACGACGCGCCCCTTCACCCCGGAGCTATATCTCGACTCGGCCTTCCACGCAGAAGAAGACAATAACGAAGCGTCGTTCGTCGGCGCGGGAATCGGTGTTCGCTTTTATCCCGGCGCGAAAGAAGGGTTCGCGGTCACGCGACTCAGCAGTCCGCGGCTTTTCGTCGGGGCGGGAGTCGGGGCGTACTTCCTGAGTTACGACATCGATGGCGTCGAGGATGACGACGTGAAATTCGGTGGCAAAGCGACCATCGGACTGGACTTCGTGGACGACTGGGCACTCGAAGCCAACTATACGTTCACGGGCGCGCTCAACGATGTCGAGTTTGGCGGTCCGTCGGTTCTGCTTTCGTACCGGTTTTAGATACTATCGTCCGCGTTTCCTCGTGCCGTGCGGTGAAGCCTTGCTTGTCGAGTGTTTCTAGCAAGGGGACTACCACCCGGCGCGAGGAGCCGGTCGCGTCACGCACCGCGCCGACCGTGATCGGCGTTCCGGCATCGGCGAGCGCAGTGATCGTCGCTTTCGCATGCTCCAAAGACTCCACGGCGATATACAGGTCGTTGTCCAGGCGAACCAGCCTTCCTTGCTCGCACAATATGTCCAGAACGGCGTCTACCGGCACGTCGCGCGGGTAGTTGGCGCGAAAATTACCGGGCCACGGGGGATCGTTCAATCCCCCGGCCACAAAGACGGGAAGCATTTCCAGCGCAGCCGCTTCCCAGCGCGGCGGCAGAACCACGGCGAAATCCGGCAACCGCGCCCCGCCCCGTTCGCGCATCCAGACGCCCGCATCTTCCAGTGCAGCTTTAAGCGCGAGATAGTCGCGCACCGTCGCGGCCTTCGCCAGTGCGATACGAAGTTCCGAATCCGGCGCACGGCGCTTATAAGGATTTCGCTTGTGGTATGTCGTCAGTATCCGCAGTGTCGTGTCACAAACCCGCTTCCAGGCGGCATCGGATAGGAACCCGTCGGCGGACACCGCGAACGCTTTCCCATCGCCCGCCAGGGTTTGCACCGCCGCGAGTGCTTCCGCTTCGCTTACTCCGGTTTGTTCGGCGATGTCGGAGGCGGTATGTTCGCGGTGCTGTTGTGCCAGTACCGCGTAGGTAGATTCGACGACATTTGATTCCATCGGGTTTGTTGTATCGGCACGGGCAATGATTTACAATCCTCCCCTCAATATCTTTTGAAGGTAGTGTCTCCGCAAAGTATCCAAACCGGCAACCGGACGAGAAGCCGTCCGATGGGGGAACAAAACCGATGATGCCGTTACCGATGGCGGGTAAAAACGCCGATAAAAACACCGACGCCCTGCTCCTTTCCCGCACCCGCGTCGCGACGCCCTGCCACGCCGAATGGGCACAAATGATCGGCGACGATAAGTCGCGCTACTGCGGGTCGTGCAAAAAGAACGTGTACAACCTGTCGGCGATGACCGGCAAAGAAGCCACTGCCCTGATCCGCGAAAAGGAAGGTAATCTGTGTATCCGCTACTACCAACGTGTGGACGGGACCGTGATGACACAGGATTGCCCGGTCGGGGTCGCCGCGGTCAAACGCAAGATTACCCGAGCGTTCGCGGCAGTGGTCGTCGGCGTCGCGTCGGGTTTGATGCTGGTGGTTGAGGGCATACGATTCGGTACCGATCAACCGTCTCTGTTCACAGAGCGATTGACGGTATGGGTTGCGCGGATCTCGCCCCGAACGTCCGCCGCCATTTCTCACACCGCCGGTGCGATGGCGCCAATACCAGTGGAAACCCCTGCACCGGTCGAAACGCCGGGGGCGATCATGGGTGCGCCAGCGATGTTGGGTGAAATGGCACCGGAGCCGGAAGCGATGCTGGGGCGGATGCGGATCGAACCGACGACCCAAGACCGCTGACGCGTAATCGCGAGGAACCGGGTAAAATAGCCTTACGAAGGGTTATAATTTTCCTCGCATGGCGAAACCAAATAACGGTACGTTAGTTTTTCTTAAAAATGGAATCATCACCGGCCTGGTCGGTGCGGCAACGACAAC
>JACMMA010000453.1 GCA_014379275.1 Armatimonadota bacterium
ATCAACCCGTTATCATCCAGAACCGTTTTCAGCTCTTTCGGGTCTTTGTTGTATATTCCCGCGAGTTCGATGCCGAAATATCCGATGCCCGCGACCTTCTTCAAAGTGCCATAGAAATCCTGCGCGGAATCGTCGCGCACCGTGTATGCTTGCAAACAAACCGGAATGGTTGCCATGAGTTTTAATTCCTTTATACCCGTGAGGTGATGGTTTTCGGTTCGCGCCTGAGCCTTCGGTTTCCTGCGTATTCTGCGAAATCTTTTCGTTTGAAACCCGGCATCGACCGATCGAAAATAATTCTGTATGGATGTTTGACCGGCGAGTTAATGCGGTATATGTACGGTGTAAGAGATTTATGCTCCCGCTATCGCAAAACGGAGGGCGAAGGACACACACGAAAGAGAAGTGCGAGATCACAAAATAGGTTGAGTCAGTTGCGAGATCACCGAAGTACAGAGCCAGAGATCATACGAAACCAAAACAATAGTAAACAACGTTTGGATACGGGGCGGCTACCAGGCAGACTGGTAGCCGCCCCGGTTGTTTTTCGGTACACTAACATCCGTCATGCCCCCACCGAACGCCCTGCAACGAAAACAGTACCAGATTTTCATCGACCGCAATACCGACGCGGTTTGGGCGTTTCTGACCAACCCGGACAATCATGCGCGCATCTGCCCTGAGGATATGCCCGAGGAACTGCTCTCGGACAGTAGTGCCGAACTCGCCGACGGCTCGCGCCTCGTTCTTCGCGTGAAGCGGAGTGGCCCTGTGGCGCAAATACAGCATACGGTCATCTTGGAAGTGGCCGAATGGAACCCGACACACGGATACGCACTCCGGCAGGTCGAGGGCCCGTTCACGGCGTGGATAAACCGACGAAAGCTGACTCCGTTTCAGGGGGGGACATTGCTCGCGGATCAAATCGAATATGTCCCCCCCGGCGGACCCTTCGGCGCACTCGGCATCCGGCCTTTCGTCGGCACCAATATGGACAAGTATTACCAGCACCGCCACAACGAAGCCAAGCGCCTTCTGGAACGCATCGGGCGCATCAAGGGCCGCGACGCGGTTTAGGATTTTTGAACCGCCAAGACGCCAAGTCCGCCAAGGTAAGAGGAGGGGGATAAAAGGTTTTAAGGATTCGTGTCCCGCCCGCCATCGGACGGCTTGCTGCGACCGGTAAGCAGGAAATGAAAACCCTTCTCCCCCTCCTCTTACCTTGGCGGACTTGGCGTCTTGGCGGTTCAAAAATCCTAAACAACGCGGGCGAGCGCGACGGCTTGCACCACGGTTGCGCCGGATTCATACAGGAGATCCCGGCAGGTGCGTAGCGAGGTGCCCGACTTGGCGATGTCGTCCAGCAGGAGAACGGCGTGACCGGCGACGAGGTCCGGCGATTCCAGACGGATGGTTTCCCGGTGTAGTTCGGGCGTGGAGGGACCGCCGTACACGATGCGGCGAATCGTTGTATGGCGGACGAGTACGCCCGTCGCATCGGTGCGCCCCGGGGTGGCTGTGACAAGGGCTTGGGCGAGGGTACGTAAGGGCCATTCGGTATTAAACGCGTCGTGCGACGGAACGATGGCGATGGCAATATCTGCGGCCAACAGCGGGTCGAGCCAGCGGACGAATCGCTCCCGTGCCCATTTCCGCCCCCGGTTCAGCGCCTCCACGAGACGCGTGTGTTCCAGTTTCGCGCTATCGTCGGCGACTTCGGCGCGCGCCGCCCCATACGCCGGGCCGGTCTCCCGCACGTAGCGCAATTTGCCATGGGTTTCCAACGTCTGCGCGACGCGAAGGAACGCCCCGAACGTCACGATGCGTTCGGGGTGGTTTCGCTCCGCGTACGGCTCACGGAACACGGCGGTTGTTGTATTGCTCACACCGATAGTATATCGTTATCTGGTTTCGAGAATCCCGGAAAAGGTGGGGGCGAGGGCTCGTGTACCGCTCCGCTTGTTTGCTTCTTGGAGACGCCGTCCCTGCGCTCGGGACAGGTTCCATGCCCCCCATGCGCGCGGGCGTGCATCGAGTGCGTCGCGTCCGGTTATTTCTTCCAGCAACGTCCGATCATCAGGGACGGATGATGCGCGTAACCGAATCAGTTCTGGCAGGGCGTCCTCGGAAAGTGTCGCCAGATAAACGCGGTCAACACGCCCCGTCCGTTGATACCGTTCGAGGTTGCGACGCGCGATTTCCCGATGGGGATTGAGGACGTTAAGCGAAACCAGAAATCCGACCGCGCACACGTACACGCCTATTCCGCCGGGGATCGTACGCCAGAGGGTCGCACCACACCAGAGCAAACCGACCGCGAGCCACGCCATGAAGACATCCACGAATAAACGCAATTCCGTCGCGCCGTACGCCGCTTCATAGGCGGTCATGCGCCCGAAGGCAGATGCCAGGAGTGGAAAGGTCAGGGCAAGCAGGATGGTGGAAAGAAGCGAGAAGGTTCGGGACTGCTTTGTCGTTTCCCGTTTCGTTATCGCCTTCAACCCGCCGATGAGTGCCAGAGTCAGGATCGCGATGATATTAAGCTCCGCGAAGCCGTGGTGTGCATACTCGGCGTAGGTCAGGTTCGGTGCCGCTTGTACGTGTGCGTCTCCGCCGAAGAGGTATCGGGTCTGTGTCGCTAAAAACGCGCCGAACAGTGCGCTGACCGTTCCCAGGACAACACCCGCTTCCGTCATGCCGAGCGACGCGGACGGTGCCTTACTGGCAGAGGCGGACGTTTCCCGGCGGGTCAGCGCATACGCGAACCCGCCCGTCGCCAGAAAAGCGGTCGCAGCGGTCCAAACGAATCGTACCGTCTGCGCCCCCCAGTCCGACGGGAAAAACCATGCCGTCGCTGTGTGGATCCGTGCGGCGAACACCGCGTCCGCGTTGGCGAACAAAGTACCGAATAGAAAGAGCACTGGTAAGGAGATAAGCAAGCCGCGCCCGACCGCCGCGTATTGCTCGCGCCGTTCTCCGTGCACGATGACCTGACCACCTGCCCGGCTGAGAACCGGGGGTGCGGCTCGGAGCGTTCCGCCGAGCGCCTTCCACGGCAGGGCGAGCCACGCCCCGAACGAAGCCGTGAATGGGTCGCCGTCGCCCCAAAAATGGAGCAGGAGTAGCGTAAGTATCCCGCAACCGGCGAGGTTGCAAAACGCCAGCGACGGGTTCGCCCGCACGGCGAGCATCGCCGCAAAAAATAGCAGAGGAGACACGAACAAAGCGAGCGCCGCCCGTTTCGGCGCGACGCCTTCGCGCCGCGCCAGCAAGAAAAGGCAGATCAGAAACGAAACGACGGCGATCGGCACATTGACGCCGAGACCGACCGCGCCGCCCCGAAACAGTGCGTCCGCAAGGAAACCGACCCCTAAGGCGAACAGTGCGAAGCGTAAAGGTTCGCGCAATGCCGGCCCGGGAGTGGGAACAGTTTGTACGGATGCGCGGCTTTGCGCGGCATCAAGTGTGGACGGTGCAGGTATGATATTCATGTCATTATCCCAAAGTAATTTGAAAAAAAGAGTATTCGAAAAACGGTTTCGCTGTCTGCGAGTCTGGACGTTGTAGCAGGAGTCGTCTGTGTTTATTGAAAACGCGTACGCTGTAACGGGGTTACGCGAACAAAGATTGGCAAAATACTTTGTTTTATAAAGTATATAGGAAGCCGATCCCAAGTGCAAACGCCCCGGCGAAACCGTCGGGGCGTTCGCAGGAGCAGACAGTGATTATTCGTTCGGGTTTGTGATCGTCACGGTGCCGTTATCGAACGACACTTCATAGCCGTACGCGTCGCGGAAAAAGTCGAACGGAACAAAAAACTCGTTGTTTTCGATGATCGGCGGCGCGGTCAATGTGACCGGGGTACCGGACACGTCCACACTCGTATCACCCTCGCTCACGGTCGCGACAAAGGAAGCGATCGTCGCCGTAGCGGTCTTGGTGCTGTTATCGAAACTGACGGTACCGCCAAGCACCTCGACGGCGTCACGGAGCGGGATGTAGTTTTTGTTGTTTCGCAGAAATGGTTCGGACGGGAAGTAGTACTCGCTACCTCGAATATTGTAGGGCATAATTTTTCTCCTGATGGATCGCGCGCGGGGCGGCGCGTGTGCACCGCCCGTTCTCGATAAAGGTTATACCCTTACCTGCTTTGTTTCACGCACCGGGGAGCGGGACACC
>JACMMA010000454.1 GCA_014379275.1 Armatimonadota bacterium
AATCAGTCCTTCGGAATGCCATCTCATGATCAAGGCTCCCACACTTAGCGATGTCGCTTCTCGTGCCAATGTTAGCAAAGTTGCCGTCTCGACCGTGCTGAACGGTAGCCGATGTGGCACACGCGTTTCGGAGGAGACACGCAAGCGGATCGTCGCCACCGCACATGACATGGGATACCGCGTGAACGCCTCCGCTAAGGCGATCCGCACCGGGCGTTCGAGTTGCGCCGTGTTGCTGATGACTACCCGAGCCTACTATAGTGCGTTGCCGGTTCGGTTGCTCGATGGCATTCATGACGGACTCGCCGCCCAGGGGATGCATCTCGCCTTCGCCCGGGTGCCGGACGAACGGTTGCAGGACGAGGAGTTGTTACCGAAGTTTTTGCGCGAGTGCATGGCGGACGGACTGATTATCAACTATACGCACGATCTGCCGCCACAACTGACCGAACTGATCGCACAGCATCAGATCCCGTCTGTCTGGACGAATATCAAACTCGAATCGGACTGTGTCCACCCGGACGACTTCGATGGCGGCGTCCGCGCCACGGAACGACTGTTATCGCAGGGACACCGCGCCATCGCTTACGCGGCTCTCGTGCCATCCGAGCACTACAGCCGTCCCGACCGTATCGCCGGGTATGAGCAAGCGATGCGAGCCGCCGGGCAGACACCCGCGGTCTGGACGTCGCTCGCCGGAGTGGCAATGCACCGCGTGTCCGCCGTGGTGGCGAACGGTGACACGGAAGCACAGCGACTTCTAAGTGCCGCCCGACTCAGCGGTCGGAAAGTCCCGGAAGACCTTTCGGTCGTGGTGATCACGCAACAAGCCGAACCGCCGGAGGACTACGCGACGGAAAAACGGATCGCCGCATGGCTTCTGCCGGAGTATGAGATGGGGCGCCGCGCCACGGAGATGCTGACGATGAAGATCAACCATCCCGCCGTAGCACTGCCCTGCGAATCGCTCCCACTTACCTACGTGCCGGGTAGTACCAGCACGATTTATTAACCACCGTCGAAAGACGAATGACCTCGACAATCCAAGGAGTCTATATGAATCAACGTAGTTTCACTTTTGCCAAGCGGTCCGCGTTCACGCTGATCGAATTATTAGTAGTTATCGCTATTATCGCTATACTAGCAGCGATACTGTTCCCCGTTTTTGCTCAGGCGCGGCAAAAAGCACGTCAGGCATCGTGCCAGAGTAACCTCAAGCAATGGAGTTTAGCCTGGATGCAGTATGTCCAGGATTATGACGAAACCACGGCTCTCGGCGGCAACGAAAACACCTATATCGCGGCGGGTGCCGCCGGTTCCCTGTGGTGGAACTCGCTGTACCCGTATACCAAGAGCAACGGCGTCCTGAAATGTCCCGGCGACGGGTCCGGGCAGGTGATCATCAATGACGGTACACCGGGCGGGAATAACCGCGAGGGTTCCTATCTTTACAACGATTATTTCTCGCGTAATCAGTCTGGAACGGCGGGGACCAGATCACGCTCCGAATCCCGTTACCGCTCCGGGCGGTTCCGGTCGACCGCCATCACCCCAACCGGGTCGCCTTCATGGCGGGACCGGTCGTGCTAGTACGTACGCGGGAAACGCTGTTCGCCGGGAGCGACGCGCTGACGGATGCCGTCACCCCGCTCGGCGCGGTCGCGGAGGGGGTGTCGCCGCGATTCCGGCTGTACGCACAAAGTGCCGGTGCCCTGGTGCCGTTCTACAGCGTGGGGCAAGACACCCCATACGCCATGTATTTCGACGTGCGAAGCACCGGAGACGACTAAACACGCCGGACCGGCACGAGGGCAGGAAAACTCGATGGTTCTGCTTGACGGGACCGGAAACATACCATGATGTTGAGAACGCTCCCACCTGCTTCCGGTTGGGAAGCCCGAGGAAGATAACGGACGGATACGAGCATGCCAAGAAATAGAAAACAAGACACGGATCGTCGGCGCGGGACGGTCCGGGTGGCGTCGGTGCCGGTTCTGATCTGCGCCATCATTGTCGGCGCGGCCGGTGCCGCACCACTTCCCCCCGCCTCGGAGTGGAAAGTCGTCTACCCGACGGGCGTCGGCGCACTGAATGTACGCGAGGCTCCGTACAACGCGAGGGGTGACGGCGAGACCGACGACACGGCGGCGATCCAGAAGGCACTCACCGACGGCTTGGACAAGCACCGGGTCGTCTACCTCCCCGCCGGTACCTATCTGGTTAGCGACACCCTCCGCTGGCGCAATCCTGCCCGCGCGGGCGATAGCGCCGATGGTTGGGGGCGATTCCTCATGCTCCAGGGGCAGAGCCGAACGCGGACCGTGATCCGCTTGCGGAACGCCTGCCCTGGCTTTACCGATTCCGCCGTGCCGAAAGCCGTGGCACAGACCGGCTCCAGTGCCGGTCACGGCGACAAGCGTTACAAAAACGGGGAAGGGAACGAGGCGTTCGAGAACCACATCCGCGACCTGACCATCGACACCGGGCGGGGAAACGCGGGGGCTGTCGGAGTAGCCTATCAGGCGTCGAACACCGCCGCGATGCGGCGCGTCACGGTCCGGTCCGGCGACGGGAACGGGGTTTGTGGCATCGACCTGACGCGTCGGGACAACGGACCGGGGTTGCTGAAAAACGTCGCCGTGGACGGGTTCCGGGTCGGTGTCCGGGCTTCCGGGCAGGAGGTGTGCGTCTTCGTGATCGAGGACATGCAACTTTCCGGTCAGACCGAGGCGGGCATCGTCAACACCGGCTCGGTTCTCGCCCTGCGAAGAGTAGTCAGTCGTGGGCGCGTCTCCGCCCTGAAAGTGTCGGGCGGCTCGCTCACGCACCTTTTAGACAGTAGACTCTCCGGCGACCCGACGGGCAAAGGGGGCGCGTCGTCCGAGCCTTCCGTCGTCCTGATCGGACCGGACGCCCGGCTTCATGTGCGTAACCTAAAGACATGGCGGTTCGCGACCGCGATCCGCGACCGCGATAAAGACGTGAAAGCGGAGACAGTCGCCGAGTGGGTGTCGGATACCCCACCCGAAGGTCTGGCGAAGGGTGATCTCAAACTCCCCGTACAGGAAACCCCGGAGTACTGGGAACCCGACGCGACCCGATGGGCGGACCCCGGCGCACCCACCGGCACCGACGACACCAACGCCCTGCAAGCCGCGCTCGACTCCGGTCGCGCGGCGGTCTGTCTGCGCTATGGGATGTACCGCACGCGCCGGACGCTCCGCGTTCCGCCGACCGTGCGCCTGATCTTCGGCGTCGGCGCGAGCATCGATCCCACTCCCGAACTCGGACCGGGCGAGTCGCTTTTCCGCGTCACCGGCGGCGCGGCGGGCACACCGCCGGTGATCCTGGACCGCCTCGCCACGAACGCCGAGGGACGATTCCTGATCGAACACGACGCGCCCCGTGCAGTCGTCCTGGCGGACATCTTGGCGTTCGGAGGGAACGTGTACCGCAACCGTGAAGGGGCGGGACCGCTTTTTCTGGAAGATGTCGCGGGGGCGGGATACCGCTTCGACCACCCCACGCAAGTATGGGCACGCAACTGGGATTTCGAGGGAAAAGGAGAGCCGAAGGTGTTCAACAACGGTGGCACAATGTGGGGCTTAGGGTTCAAGCATGAGGGCGGCGAAACGGTGGCGGAAAACCGGGGCGGCGGGCGGATGGAACTGCTCGGCGGACTCGCCTATACGTTCGGCACCGAACCGAACAAGCCCGCCTTCGCCATCGAGCGCGGCTCCGCGCTTTCGCTCTCGCTACTCGGCGTCAGTTTCGTCGGCGGGGAACGCCCCTTCTTCCCGATCCTCGTCCGCACCGTGGGAGCGGACGGAAAGCCGTCCGGTGTAGAGGTGCCGTCGGGTGCCACCGGCGGGGGCACCCTGATGCGCCTGATACGGGGCACTTCCGCCCCCGTGCCGCTTTCGACAACGCTCACCGGGCACGACGTATCGGGGAAGCCGATCACGGTTACCGTGGCACTACCGGACGCGGAAGCCGGTCGGTATCGCGGCACCCGTTTCGCGCACGTGCCGATGGTGACCGCCGCGCAGTGGAACGGGCACGCGTTTTGGGGGGAGTGGAACCCCGCGCGGGGCGACGCATTCGGGCACGACAGCAACGCCATCGGCACGGCGGAAGAGTTCGACATCGACGGACCCGCGTCCTACACGACCGCCCCACCCGGCGCGGAGTTTCTCAAGATCGGGGTCGGGCTTCTGCGCAAGCCGGTCGGTATGGAAACCCCGTACCACTTCTACGACCGGTACGAAGTAACGCGCCCCGCGCGTCTCGTCGCCACCCGGCGCGGGGAAGGCTTCGTAGAAACCGAGCAAGCAGTCCGCTCGGACGATAAATGTCTGGGCTACCGGTACACCTATCGGGTCGCGCTGGTTCCCGGACAGGCGACCCTACGTATCACCCGGACGCTCGCCAATATCGGGAGCGAACCACTTTCGACCGAGCACTACTGCCATAACTTCACCCGCATCGACGACGACCTGGCGGGACCGTCTTACCGTGTCGAACTCGCGTTCACCCCGACGAGTGAGGATGCGGCGAACGCCGGAAAGCAAGGTCTTACCCTGGGCAAGGAGGGGATCGGATTTTCCCGCATACTTCCCGACGGTGCCGCCGCGTTCGCCCGCCTCACTGGTTTCCCGCCGAAGACCGGGACGGCGGGGGACTTCACGGTAGGAAATCAGCGCACCGGGGGACAGATTGGCGTGAAACACCCTTCCCGCTCCGGCGAGTCGTCCCTGACGCGGTTTAACCTGTATGCGGCGCCGGGCGCGGTCTGCCCGGAACCGTTCTGGCGGATCACAATCGCCCCCGGCGCGTCCCATTCGTGGCAGACCACCTACACCTTCTCACGAGAAAAGAAATGAGCCGAAACATCGTCCCGACTGGCTAAACCGACTGTCGCGACTTCGGGCGGGCTGACGAGCGCGCGTTCAAAAAAGGAATAGGATCCTACCGGGCAAGACCCCGGCTGGGTACCGCAGTTCGCCGGAGTCGGACGGCGCTTCCGATTCTTGCTAACCGGCGATACCGCTGACCTGCCTTACCTTTCGAAAATACTGGAGCAACCGCCGTCGGTTTTGTTGGTCCCCTCTTCCCGTGGAAACCTGCCACGGGTCGGCACGATACCTTGAAGGAGAAAAACGGGAAAATATTCATGAACAGTCAACCATTACAGAACCGGGTGGGATTCATCACCGGCGGCGCACGCGGCATTGGCTACGGCATCGCCCTGCGCTTCGCTCGGGAGGGCGCGTCGGTCGTCATAGCCGACATCAACGAGCCGCTGGCGCGGGAGAGTGCGGCACGCGTCACCGCAGAAACGGGGCGAGCGGCTATCGCACTCCGGTGCGACGTCACCGACCGCGCCGACGTGAACGCGGCCATCGCGCGGACCGTCGCGGAACTCGGCAGCCTCGACATTCTGGTCAGCAACGCCGGGATCTGTCCGTTCGTCGAGTTCCTCGATCTGGACAATGAAACCTGGCAGAAAACCATCGATGTCATCCTGACCGGCGGGTTCAACGTCGGGCAGGCGGCGGCGCGGTCAATGATCGCGCGGAAAACGGGCGGGCGGATCATCTACATCACTTCCCTGTCCACCATCCAGGCGGGTAGCAGTCAGGTCGACTATGCCGCCGCCAAGTCCGGCGAAAAGATGCTGATGGCGGGTATGGCAGGCGCACTCGGGAAGCACGGCATCACGGTCAACGCGATAGCACCGGGCGTCATCTACACCGAAATGGGCGCGTTCCACTGGGACGTGCCGGAGCACCGGAAGGCGTTCGGCGAAGCCAACCCGCGCGGGCGACTCGGCGAACCGAAAGACATCGCCAACGCCGCCGTGTTTCTCGCGCTCGACGAGAGCGAGTACATCACGGGAACCACGATCCGTGTCGACGGCGGGCATTTGGCGGTTGGTTAAATGCCACACGATATGCAAGCAGCCTGCCCGGACGTGCGTCCCCTGTGGAGAGAAGGATAAATCCTATGCCAGGTATCGATCAACGAAATAGTCACGCCACACACCGCGGAGAAAGCGACCTGGATGGCGGGTCGCTGGGGACTGATGGCGCACACGCCCGCCCACAGGAAGACCCGGTAGCGGGGGGCATCCGCGCGGATCGCTGTGACTCCGCAACACATTTATCCTCTCCTCCCTAGAAGGAATTGGTGCGAAGCACAGTGAAACCGTCGCTACCGACAAAGACACAGGGCATTGTAGAATCACACCGTCCGGCTCACCGCCGTGAACTCAAAGGCGATCTGACGAATCATGACCTGGGACCTGCCCCATCGATCTGACCTGAAATCATGAACACCATACCTGTATTATTCGACACCGACATCGGCAACGATATTGACGACGCCGTCGCCCTCGCCTATCTGCTGAACGAGCCGCGTTGCGAACTGCTCGGCGTCACAACCGTCAGCGGCGACACCGCGAAACGCGCCGCGTTAGCCGACGCCGTCTGCCGCGCCGCCGGACGCACGGATGTCCCGGTCTATGCGGGCTTGACCGGACCACTACTGCACGGACGTGGTCAGCCGGAAGTGCCGCAGTACGCGGTTTTGGAAGGCACGGAGCACCGCACCGATTACGGCAAGCCGTCCGACGCCGTGCTGTTTCTGCGCGACACGATCCGCGCCCGCCCGCACGAAATCACCCTGCTCGCGGTCGGCTCGATGACCAATGTAGCGGCACTGCTCGCGCTGGACCCGGAGATCCCCGCGCTGGTCAAGCGGATCGTGCTGATGTGCGGCGTGTTCACCGGCGGCCTGCCCAACCACGGTCCGGGGTCGCGCGAGTGGAACGCCCTACTGGACCCGATAGCCACCGCGATAGTCTTCCGCCACGCCGCGCCGGGGACGCTCCTGTCGGTCGGGCTGGACGTGACCGAGCGATGCACGATGGCGAAAGAGGAGTGTCGGGAGCGGTTCACGCGGGCGGGCGGTGCTTTATCGCTCGTGCTGAAGATGGCGGAAGTCTGGTTCGAGCACGCGGCGCGGATCACGTTCCACGACCCGCTCGCGGCGACGCTAATTTTCGACGAAACGATCTGCACGACGGAGCGCGGCAACGTTTCCGTCTGGACGAACGACGACCCGCTGTACGGCTTAACTCGCTGGACGAAGGAGGCCACGGACGGGCAACACGAGATCGCCATCGCCGTGGACAGCGAACGGTTCTTCCAGCGATACTTCGCCGTGACTGGATAATGGCAGATTCTTGTCCTACCCGGACGGGGGCAACCGGGTACCCTCTGGGTGGTTACATCGTTGGACCTGCGGTGCGGGGTTGATGTTTAACGTGAGTTCGGGTTAAGCGCGGACCAAATCACCCGTTTTGGAGGCGTTTAGAGAGGGCTTTTTCGGTTGCTTACAATAAGCGATTAAGGCGGCGAACACATTCCAAAGAAAACCTGTCCCCGCC
>JACMMA010000455.1 GCA_014379275.1 Armatimonadota bacterium
CGCGTCGGTGCAGGTATTTCTGTCGTCGACGTGCCCGATCAGCAACGGCTATGCTCCCGAGTTGCAGCGGTTGCAGCGCGATTACCGCGCGAAAGATGTCGCGTTCTACGCGGTCTATTCGGCGGACTCGGACCGCGCCGTTGCCTCCCGCCATGCCGCCGAATTTGGCCTGACCGGCTACAGCGTTGTACACGACCCGACTCAAAAGTATGCCCGGAAAGCGGGGGTCACTGCCACGCCGGAAGTCGCCGTATGGGATGCGAAAGGCACACTGCGGTACCGGGGGCGCATTGACGACCGATACGCCGCGCTCGGGGTGCGACGCGCAAAAGCGCGAACGTCCGATCTGCGCCACGCGCTGGACGCGTTGATGGCGGGCAGAGCGGTGCCGGTACCGCGCACCCGCGCCATCGGTTGCGTTCTGCCATCTTCGGCGGACGGGGAGGCAAAGCCATGAGAATGCAGAAACTTCTGTTGCTGACGGCGACGATCGGCGCGGCAACGCTCACACTCGCCGCGACGAAGCCCCCGGCGGCGACGGGGACGCGGGCACCCGGCGCGCCCACGTGGAGCCGCGATGTCGCGTCGATCGTGTACAAAAACTGCACCCCCTGCCACCGCAAAGGCGAGGCAGGACCGTTCCCGCTCGAAAGCTACGCGGATGCGAAGCGGATGGCACGGATGATGGCAGTAGTAACCAAGGAGCGGCTGATGCCCCCGTGGAAGCCGGTCGACGGACACGGTGATTTCCGAGACGAACGCAGCCTGACCGACGCCGAGATACGGATATTGAACCGCTGGGCGGCAGCGGACGCGCCGTCCGGTGATTTGAAAACCGCGCCGCCGCTCCCCCGGTTTAAGACGGGCTGGCAACTCGGCACGCCGGACATGGTTCTGGAAATGCCCGCCGCGTTCCCGATCCCCGCCGAGGGGCGCGACGTGTACCAGAGTTTTGTGTTCCCGCTCGGGTTCCCGAAAGACCGCTACCTGCGCGGGATCGAAGTGCGCCCCGGCAACCGGCGCGTCGCGCACCACGCCGTCGGGGTTCTGGACACATCCGGCACGGCGCGAAAACTCGACGCGAAATCGCCGGAACAAGGCTATGCAAGCATGGGCGGCAGCGGTTTCCTGCCCGCCGGTCTGACGCCGGGGTACGTGCCGGGCCAGACGCCGCGCTTCTTTGACGACGGTTCGCCGCTGACCCTATCGAAAAAAGCGGACTTCGTTTTGCAGATGCACTATCACCCGTCCGGCAAACCGGAAACGGACCGCACCGTGGTCGGGTTATACTTCACGGACAAGAAGCCGGTCAAAAACCCGACCGGGATCTTGCTCGCCTCCGAGGAGATCGATATTCCGGCGGGCGCGTCGGGGTATACGGTTTCCGATAAATTCGTCCTGCCGACCGCGCTCGCCGTGCATAGCGTCTGGGCGCACATGCATATGGTCGGCAAAAAGGTGCGCGTCTGGGCGGAGCTACCGGGCGGTGGCGGCACGGAAAAGATGCTCCTGATCAACGACTGGGACTTCAACTGGCAGGACACCTACGGGTACCGAAAACCGATCCGTCTCCCCAAAGGCACGATACTCCACTCCGAATGGGTGTTCGACAACACCGCCGCCAACCCGCGCAACCCCAACTCCCCCCCGAAACGCGTGCGGCTCGGCGAGAACAGCACGGACGAAATGACGGGCTTATGGGTCGGCGGACTCGCGGACGACGGCTGGGGCGAACTATCGCTCCTCGGCGCGAACATCGGCCATTATTTCGAGATAACTGGCAAAGGCAAACCGTTCCGTGAAGCGAGGTAGTCCTTGCGGGCACTGAGGTATCCGCGAGAAACGTCAGAGCGGGTATCCTTATCACCATGAACGACTTTATGAAACCTTGTAGCTCCGTCCTGGTCGGCGTCGCGTGTCTGATTGGCGTTGCGACACTGGCGGCGGCGCAGATGCCCGCCTTCAAGCCGCTGACCCCGCAGAGCAAAATGGCGGTCAATGGCATCGGGCCGGTACGTATCGGGATGACACTGGCAAAGGCGATTGACGCGACGCAGGTCAGTTGGAAAGTGGAGTACGCCGTCAGCGATGGCGACTGCCGCTACGCCCACCCGGAAAACGTGCCGAAGGGTACAGACGGTTACCCAACCCTGTCATTCATGGTCGTTGACGGCGTCGTGGTTCGCGCCGAAGTGGGGAGGCGCGGCATCGTCACGGTAAGCGGCGTTCAAGTCGGCGACACCGAGGCGAGGGTGAAAACCGTCTACCCCGGCAAAATCAAAGTCGAGGAGCACCCCTACGATGAAAAGGGGCACTACCTGATTTACACGCCCACCGACCGCAAGGACGCTAAATTTCGTATTATCTTCGAGACAGACGGCAAAGTAGTCACTTCCTACCGCGCCGGTCGGGTCCCGGAGGTCGGTTGGATCGAGGGTTGCCTTTGATTGTTGCTTTTCTTTTTGTCTTCCCGGAAGGGCAAAAAGAACTTAAACGACGTGGAGTGGATAATCGCACTCCGGGCAGGAAGTGATTTCCGGCGGAAAGAAGTAATACAACATGAAAACCACACGACGCTCTTTTGTTACCTTCTCTCTGGCGTGTGCGGCAACAGCACTATCGCCGGATTTTCTGGAGACCGCCCACGCGCAGGATCTGGAATCACTCGTAGACCAGAACGCGATCTGGGAGCCGAATAAAGCCATCACCACCACCATCAAGGACGCGCTTCCGCCCGCCACGCTCTACGGGTTGGACGATGCCCGTATCCGACCGATTCCCGATAGTTGGAAGCTGGCGCCGGGGCATTACCGGTCGGATGTCCGCTCGTACTGCCTGCACGCAGGAACCTATGGACCGACGAAAGGAACCGGCTACCTTATCTGCCCACTCAAAGGTAGCCGTTCCTCCGTGATTGTCAACATATTGGACCGGTCGCGTCAGTTTCCCGGCATCGAACAACAAGATGTCCAGCGTCTTATCTGGGGCATCGAGGACGGGGCGCAGTGGGATTCGTTCAGCGACGAATATCGAGCACGGGTCGCGCCGCTGCTCACCGGACCGGAAATCGCGGTACTCAACCTGCAACCCAAAGTCGGCGGTCTGACCAGCGAAGTCAAGAAACGGTTCGGCGGGTTGATTCCCGGCGGGGCGAAAAGGGTGGTGGACCAGTACGCCGAACTCCGTAGTAAGATAGTGGACACCCGCGCCCCGTACTCCGAATTGGAAGCGGTCGCCGTCCGATCCGGGGTCGCGCCGTGGGGAAAGGATTCGCGCAAGGACGTGCAACCGGGGGTGTGGGCGGCGGTCGGCAAGGGCTTCTACATGCGCGCCTTCCCGAAGGGGTACTCGACTACGACCCTGGAAGTGTACTATGCCGCGCCCGCGAACCTGACTTATGACGCCGAAGGGCGCATCACGCGCTTCGAATCGGACGGCAGGATCATCGAGACCGCCTACGATAACACGCCCGCGACCGGGACCATCGACAGTAAATCGGTCCCTATCTGGAAATTCAAGTCCGTCGTTTTCAAGAACCCCGATGGGCAAACGTATACCGTGCCGAACAAAGGATTTATTGTCGCCGGTAGCGACACCGGAGTGCGCCGGATGCAGGTCGCCGGACGTGGCAACCTTGCTTTCGCCCGACCATGTCCCCCCCCGGACAGCCTGGACGACATGAAGCACTACAACGACGGGTTGAA
>JACMMA010000456.1 GCA_014379275.1 Armatimonadota bacterium
ACCGCGGACGCGGGCCTGACCCCGGCGGTAAACATGGATACCGGCTACGCCAACCTGATCACCGACGAGGAAAAGGCGCGGATGCTCCGTATCGCGTCGGAAACCCTCGCGGGCGAGCCGTTTCTCGCCGGGGCGTTCATCGAAGGGCAACACGGCGAACCCGCCGAACTGTATCGCCACGCCATCGCCCCGATCGCCGAGGCGGGGGGGACCCCGATCCTGTTCCAGACGACGAAAACGCACGGTTTGCCCCCGTCCGAAGTCGCGGACATTTACGACCGTGCGACGCGCGACGTGCCTGCCGCGTATGCGTTCGAACTCGGGCGGATGTTCGCGCCGAACGGCGAGATATGGAGCGCGGAAACGTTCGAGGCGATCCTAGGCGTCCCGCAGATCAAGGGCGCGAAGCACAGCAGTCTGGACCGCGTGGTCGAGATCGGTCGGCTGGAAATCCGCGACCGGGTACGCCCCGATTTCCAGGTGCTGACCGGCAACGACCTCGGGATCGATATGATCGAGTACGGGAGCGACTATCTGCTCGGACTCGCCGCATTCTCGCCCGCGAAGTTCGCGGAGCGGGATCGCCTGTGGGCGGAGCAGTCGCCCGATTATTTCGCGGTCGCGGACGCCCTGCAATTGCTCGGTAATATCGCGTTCCGACCCGCTGTCCCGGCGTACAAACATTCGGCGGCGATCTTTCTACACTTGCTGGACAAGATACCGTCAAGCCGTACACACCCGCGTTCGCCGGAACGCCCGGCGTGGGAACGGGAGATACTCGCAGATTGTGCGCACCGGTTGGGGCTGACGAAATAGCGAGTCAGGCATTCGTAAACGCTGATCGGGGGAATACATTCCCCCGACGCCAACTATTTGATCACACTTCAAGAAAGACAGAACATGATACGGATCGGGATTATCGGTGTCGGCGGGTTCGCCGCGAACCACCACCAGTCGGTACAGGCTCTGGAAGCCGCCGGGGAATGCCGTCTCGTCTGCGCTTGCGACCCGAACCCCGACGCCCTCGCGAAAGCCGGGGCGCGGTTGGACTTCGCGGGACGGGGCGTGCGCATTCATGCCGACTACCGGGAAATGATCGCCGCGCACCGGCACGAATTGGACGTTGTCACGGTACCCACGCCGATCCCACTCCACGCCGAAATGCACCGCGAGTGCGTCGAAAATGGCGTCGCGTGCTATCTGGAAAAGCCGCCCACACTCGACCCGGACGAACTGGAACGGATGATTGTCGCGGAGCGGGGCGCGGAATATGCCACGCAGGTGGCGTTCAACTTCATCGTGGAGGAGCCGCGCCGCCGATTGAAGGCGCGCATCCTCGCGGGCGAGTTCGGGCAAATGCGTCGTGTCTCATTCATGGGTTTGTGGGCGCGTCCGCTGTCCTATTTCGTCCGTAACGGCTGGGCGGGGCGGCTCCTATGGGATGACGGGCGGCTGGTCCTCGACTCGTGCATCGGCAATGCGATGGCGCATTTCGTCCACAACCTTCTCTTCTGGGCGGGAACGGGTAACATCGACGCGTTTGCCGGTTTAAAGGAAGTCGAAGCCGAACTGTACCGGGCGCACGCCGTCGAAACGTTCGATACCTGCTTCGTACGCGCCTTGTGCGACGGCGGCGCGGAGCTACGCATCGCGGCGACCCACACCGGCGCACGAGACAACCGGCACGAGGAGCGCATAACGTGCGACGACGCCACCGTTGTTTACAAGACGGGTAACGGCTACCAGATCCTGGACCGCGAGGGCAACGAAACCGAACGCGGCGAAAACGCTGGGGGAGTGCTCGTCGAGGAAAACCTGCGTGCCTATTTTGCCTACGTCCGCGGCGAAACGCGGCGCCCGATGACGCGACTAGTAGACGCGCGTCCGTTCGTGCATCTGAACGCCCTCGCCTATGTCGCGGCAGGGGCGGTGACCGATCTCGGCGCGGAATGCGTTCGCCAGGTCGCTGTCACCGGTGCCGCCGGGGAGGTCGAGGAATACCTCGTAGCAGACGGGGTGCGGGCGGCCTGCGAAACGTTCGCCGCGACCGGCGTGTTCCCCACCGGTCAGGGGGCAACATGGGCGTGCCCCGGCGCACGAACCGCGACGGCGAATGACCTATGGCGGATACGCCCCGTCGCCGAAACCATGCTCACGGAACGCGCGGCGAAGCCCCCAAATATCCCGGTCACAATGCCGAAAGTGTGATAAAACTGCCGTCGAAAGGGCGGACGCGCATGCCAAGGAACCATAAACCGATGACAATACCCGAAGAGTTTCCCGACCTGATCTCGTTCTGGGATTTTTCCGAACCGACCGGCAAGGAACGGGTAGCGCGCGGAGCGCATCCGTACCGCCTGCGCGATTCCGACCCGAAAAAGCCCGTGGCACGGGTCGAGGAGGGCATATTCGGCTCCCATTCGGCGCGTATCCTGCCGGGGAGCGCGTTTCATATTCCGCGTGCCGAGTGTCCGGCATTGAACCTGCACGGGGCGAAGGCGCAAGTATCCCTGGTGGCATGGATCAAGCGGGAGCCGTCGCCGAACGCGTGGTCGTGTCAGGCAGTGGCGGGGATGTGGAACGAGCACAGCAAGCGCCAGTACTGCCTGTTCTTGAACCTGCAAATCTGGGATAGTAAGGAGCAGGTCGGCGCCCACATTTCCGCGGTCGGCGGTGCAACACCTGGCTACAAATACTGCATGGATGCCGCCATCGGGGCGACGCCGGTCCCGCTCGGCAAGTGGCAGTGCGTGGCGATCACCTACGACGGCAAGTACGCCCGCGCCTTCATCAACGGCAAGCTGGATTCGCGCGGCGGAGATGGAGGCTCCGGCAGCGGCGGCCGGAACCCGTACCGATATGACGGCGGCATCTTCGACGGCGGGCCGGACGGTGCCGACTTCACGGTCGGCGCGGTGTTGCGTCCGGCGAAGGTGGACGACGACCACCGCGAACACGGAAGCGTTCTCGCGAACAACTACCACGGGCTACTGGGCGGACTGGCGGTCTACCGCCGCGCCCTGACGGACGAGGAGATACGGAAATTGGCGGGGTAGGGAACGATCTTGATGCGTGTTCGTCGGGGGAATGTATTCCTCCGAACGCGATTTAAGGTTAGGTTATTATGAGCCAACGAGAGCGGTCCGGTCAAGCGGCCGAGCCGATCCGCTTCAATTCGCGATCCAGCACGACCATCGTCGCCTTCTGACGATCGCGAACAAACTCCATCGCCTTCGCGACTTTCGCCCGCGCGTCCGCCGGGTTTCGGGCGAGGGAAAGCACCGCTTCCGTGATGCGGTCGCCGTTCTTCTCCGTGTCCATGTCGAACAGCCAGTCGCCCAGCCCGATATCCTGCCACATGAAACCCTTGCTCGTTTGTTGCCACCACCGGCAAACGATGGCGGGGGTCCCGTTCGCCGTTGCCATGATCGGCGAGTGCATGTCCATGCTGAGCAGACCGAGGGCGCGTGCATATACGGCCACCGCTTCGTCCATCGGCCAAAATGTTTCGCGCCAGACGGTCTTCCCCCGTACATCGTCCGGCAACCGGTTCAGGATCATCTCTTTGTTCAAAATCATGTGATCGTCGCATTCCGGGCAGAGGAGCACCTTGAAGCCGGTTTCGCGCACGAACGCGATGATGGCGGCACGAAACTTTTCGAAATCCACCTCTTTATTCGCTTCGTTGACCGCGTGCTTCATCTTGTCGAAATCGGACTGCGGGGCGCGATTCACTCCCCAGAACGGTGTGTTGCGGAGTCGCGGGATGACACACAGGAACTTGCGATCCTCCAACCCATTTTTGCGCAGGTAGTCCGCGGCTTTCGCCTCGTCGCGCAGTTTGACGCCGAACGCGCTGTCCTGCCCGAGTTCGACTACGGGGCAGGTGATCCCGGTCTGCCGCGCGAATTTCAGCGAAACGCCGTCGCGCAGAAACAGGAAGCGTGCGCCGTTGAGCAGGGCGCGCTGGCTGTCGGTGAGTCCCGGATTGAAGACCAACGCCTGCGCCTTGTCGCCCTCAGCGGCGAGCGTGATGCCGTACACTCCGTAGGGCTTACCGCCGGTTTCTTTTTTCCAGCGTTCCACCGAAGCCGGTTGCGCGAGCGAGGTCGCCGAGCCGTGTAGTAGAAAGTCACACTCGGCGAAGGCGGTCTTCAGTTCCGCGTCCGTCCGGGCGATTCGCAGACCGGGGAAGTTCCGTAGCAACATCTCCTCGACGCCGCCCTTGATGTCGTTGGGCCACAGAGTGACCGCGACATCGGGCAGGTGTTCGCGCAGAATCTGCAACATCCCCGGCGTGTGCCCAACATCGCCGATATTTTCGGTGCGCCACGACCCGCGTAGCATGATGCGCCGGGCGTTGGTGGTTTGTGGTGATCGTGTGTTCATGGTAATCGTTATCCCCTCGGTGATTTCAGCGCGGCGCGGAGTTGCGCCGCCAGTCCCATCGCCATGGGAGCGATGACACGGTAGTCGGCGCGTTGTAGCGCCTCGCCCCCTTTGTTGAACTGTGCCATGCCGCCCAGGAAACCATCCGGAGTCAGGTAGGCTTCGAGACCGGTTTCCGCGCGTCGCGCCGCCGTCCATGCCGATTCCGGGAGCCAGCCGAACCGCGCCCCGACGGCAAGTGCCGTCGCGATCCCCGCCGACCCGGACGTGTCCGTGACCGACTTCGGGTCGTCGATAAAGTTGCCCCAGAGTCCGCCCGCCCGCTGGAACGGCACCACCACGAGCGCGGCACGGCGGAACTCGACGTGGATGTCGGCGGGGACCGCGTCCCGCCCCAGCGTTTCCATCACCCGCGCGAACCCGAGCAGGTACCACGCGACGCCCCGCGCCCAGTTAGGAAGATTTCCCTTGCCCTCGTTGCTAACGCCCTGGTGGATTTTGCCCCCGATAATGCTCCGGTCACGGCGCGTGCGCAGTTGTGCCAGCGCCAGCGCGGCTAAATCGTCGCGCTTCCACGCCCGCGACAAAGTCGCGAGCGGATACCCGGCGATATACACGCCCTCCGTGGTCGTATGATCGCGGTCGATCACGGCGTTGCCCTTGTCCAGCCGCGCCCGCATTTCCCGTTCCGCCAGTTTGAGCACCGGGTTTTGCGGTTCGACCTGTGCGATGATCGCGAACGGCAACATGCACTCCATCCCATACGCCCGGTTGTGCTCCGGCTTGCTACCCGGCCCCTCGTAATCGAGATCGCCGCTCGGGGTAACGAATCGTCGTAAGTGGGCAGTGAGCGCCTTGTGCGCGGGTTCGCCGCCGGGAAGCCGCGCAATCTGCCACAAGCCGTCCAGTACACACCCTTCGATCCAGCCGAACGCCTGAAGGCTGGCGTCGGAGCAAAGCCGCGCCTCGAACTGGGTCCATTTGTCGCCGGATACCGCGCCGAGGAAATGCGGTGCGAACGGTGTCGGGGTGTGGTCCCCGACGCCGTCGAAGAGATGGAGCGAACGCTCGCCCTCCGACTGGCGCAAGCGGATACCTTCGCCCACCGCCCGCGCCGCCGCGTCGGGAGCCACCGTTATCTCGAACGGCTGACAGGCGGAAGGGTAGCGGATGTCGAAAACGCCGAGCAGTTCCCCGGTCTGTGCCGTGCGTGCCTCGATACGCTTCGATTCGCGGACATCCAGCGCGACCGTGACCCGTAGACGCGCCGGACTCGCAAAGTTAAGCGGATCGCTCCAGCGGAGCAGAGTCCCCGGCGTTTCTTTGCGCGGGGACAGACCGAACGCGGACCAGCCGAACGGGACGCGCTGTTCCGGCGGAATCGTGGCGGATGGGTCGCGCTCCGTCACCGTCGCGCGGTGATAAACGACGCCCGGAGTGTTGGAAATAGGTGGTTTCATGATGATATTTATTTTACTTGTGGACTTCGTCCAAACCGGAGCGTTTGAATTTGAAATGGCTGGAGTGTGAAACGCAACGCATCGGCGGCGGTACTTGTTATTCCTTCCCCTCGATTCTCGCGCAGATCACAGGTCCAGACGTGGTCCTGGTTCGCCCACGCGTCGGAAACGGTCACTGTCGCCTCAGTCGCGCACCCTGCCGTTTCGTACACGCG
>JACMMA010000457.1 GCA_014379275.1 Armatimonadota bacterium
GACTGCGTAAGTGTGAAACCCCGCCGTGTAGTCGGGACCGACGAACTTATCGCCCTTGCCCTCATGCTTCCCGTCCGCCTTTTTATAATGGTTCGTCATATACACCGTGGTCGGCTGGTGTCCCAGGGTTTCCATCACGTCGATCTCGGGCGGCCAGGCACCGTCGGCGGGGAGTAGCCAGAACGCGGGCCACATCCCCTTCCCCTTCGGAATCTGCGCCCGCATCTCGAACCAGCCGAACTTTTGCGAGAACTTGCCGAACGACGACACCATCCCCGAGGTGAACTCTTTCGACTGGATTGTCCGGCGTTCGGCGATGAAGCGCATGTTACCCTTTCCGACGCGCCACCCATCCGTCGCGTAATACTGTTTCTCGTTGTTGGCGTTATAGTGGACGCGGTCCCCGCCGGGGTACGTGTCGCTCCAGCGCGCAGTGTTCAATTTCGTGTCGTTGAACTCATCCGCGAACGTTTGTTTCCATCCCGCCTTCTTCATATCCTTGGGCGCACGGCGCGACACCTTGGGGGGCGCGGTGTTCGACGGGACGACCGGTTCCTGGGCAAAAACGGGCAGGAAGAACGATACGGCAGTCATCGCCGTGAGAAGCATTTTCGAAGTCATAAGGTTTCCTCTGAGTCAGGTTGAGTTGTTCAGTATACAGCGGGCGATACTGCACTGCTACGGACGACATCCGCTCGGCAGCCCGGATCGGGATCACACCTTGGTGGCGACCACTATGTGGTCTCTGTTTCGCGCTTCCCGATAGGCACGAACCCCAACTTGAGAGCCAGTGCCACCGATGCCGTGTTCTCCTCCTCGCAGGAGTATTCGGGCGTCATTCCCAACTCAAGGCAGTGCTCGATGAAGGCGGCACACACCAACGTGGCGAGCCCTTGCCCCTGGAATCTGGCTCGCGTAGAAACCTGAATCACCGCCACGACATCTTTGATACCCTGTCCATTCCCCGCCATCGGACACGCACGACAGTTCGCCGCGAGAAAGGGGGCACCGTCGCCCTCCCATTCGGCAACGAAGCCGAATCCCTGTTCCAGAAATTGGGGGACGCTTCCCCACACCTGATCGAACCAGGGTCTCCTTCCTGCCACAATCAGGTCCTCCTGCAAACGGGCGGCAATGGCGGCGTCTATGGGGCGAATAGCGAAGCCAGGAGGGATTCTCTCGCGCCAGTCTATCGGTGGGTGATCGGGAGATGGTTGGAAGTCAAAGATGATTCGCACTGCGTCACTCCTCGCCACTAATGAATTGAACTCCTCGTCGTAGACAGGACCTTCCTCAACCGGTTGTTAAATACGGCGTTGCTGTTCGGGCACTCGACTTTTCTCGGACTCAAACTCGACAAAGATAACGCTATCCCCGTTGAACCCCACCCTATCTACGGGACTACCGAGGAAGCGGAAGTCCTTGGGGTCGTGAGGGTATGAATTTAGTGAGGGAAACTACCCGCCCGTGATACAATCTTAGCCGATATGCCGGGCGTGTTTTCGCCGTGGCACTACCATTTTATCCTATGAAAATCTCTGTAAATTGGCTCCGCGAGTTCGTGCCGGTCCCCGAAGGGGAGGCGGAACTCGCCGCGTTTAATGACCTGCTGACGATGGCAGGTCTGGAAGTCGAGGAAACACTTTCCTCGCCCGATGGCATCGCGCTGTTCACCAAAGTGACGCCGAACCGGGGCGACTGGGCGTCGGTGTACGGCACCGCCCGCGAAGCCGCCGCCGCCGGAAGTTTGCCGCTCGCGCCGTATGCCGGTTACGCATCCCGCGCCCCCGATGTGACCGGGAACGCGGCGAAAAACGGGTCTGCGTCCGCGACGGTCGAGGCGACCGAACTGGCACCGCGCTTCTCGCTGACCGTCGTGCGCGGCGTCCAGGTCGCGCCGTCGCCGCAGTGGCTCCAGAACCGATTGATTGCCGCCGGGATGCGCCCGATCAACAACGTCGTCGACATCACGAACTACGTGCTTCTGGAGACCGGGCAGCCCCTCCACGCGTTCGATCTGGCGACGGTGCCGGACGGCGCGATCGTGGTACGCGCGGCGCGTCCCGGCGAAAAGCTGAAAACCTTAGACGGCGTCGAGCGGGCGTTAGA
>JACMMA010000458.1 GCA_014379275.1 Armatimonadota bacterium
GCGAAAGCGGGCGGGACCATCCGTCAGTCGTATTACTGCACGCATCACAAAGACGCCAACTCGACGCACCGCAAGCCGGAACCGGGTATGATCCTCGAAGCCGCCCGCGACCATGACCTTGACCTATCCCGCTCCGTTTTCGTCGGCGACACGGAAACCGACGCGCAGGCGGCACGCGCGGCGGGCGTCGGCACCTTCATACTGGTATTATCCGGCAAGTTCGCAGGCCGCCCGGACGCCGCGACCGACCGAGGGCGTTTCCCCGTGCCCCCCGATCATGTTTGCGCCGACCTGTCCGAAGCCGTCACCTGGATTGAAACGCACCAGAGTTTTTAACCGCCAAGACGCCAAGGTAAGAGGGAAGGAAAAGAGATTTCAAAGTTGGGGCGTTCACCGAATGTCTCGATAGCGGGCGGATTGTATTACCTCAAAAACTTTCTTTTCCTTCCCTCTTACCTTGGCGTTCTTGGCGTATTGGCGGTTAATTCTTCCTTCTCGCCACGGTCACCTCGCCGATGGTTACGGTTTCTTTGTCCTGTGTCAGGCGGAGCGACAGAGATTGGCGTTTTTCGGTCGGGCGTCCCCAGTCGGTGAACACCGTCGCCTGTACCGTGGTGCCCCCGGTTATCTTCTGTTCGCGGCTCCCGTAATAGTTGGTGCGGATGCGGTACTTGCCGCCCATGTTGCGCCGGACGAAATACTCCTCGGGACCGTAGCCCTGCGTGAAATCGTCCGACATGCGCCCGCCGATGGTCGTGCGGTTGTGGCTGTAGTAGCACTCCTCGCCGCTCGGTTCGAGTACATGCAGGTCCATGTCGGTGTTATCCGAGTCCCACGTCATCACGATGCGCAGGTCGCTTTCGGTGTTGCGCGCGAGGCGCGGGTCGAGCGGCACGACCAGTTTCGCCGCCGTGCCGCCGGGGAGCCGTTTGGCGCGGGCGATGACGCGGTTCGCCTCGCTGAGTGCGATGTCGCTGATGCCCTCGAAGCGGTCCCAGCGGCTGACGGCGACCTTGTTGAACAGTTGCAACGCGCGATTGTAGTGCGCGACGGCTCCTGGCGGGTCGGTTTTCGCCAAGTAGTCGCCTCGGTCGGAAAGGGCGAGCGCGAGGTCGCGGAAACTTTGCGGCTCCTCCGGGCGCAGATCGGCGATCTGCTCGAACAGCGGGATCGCCTGGGTGGTGTGTCCCCATTGCGCCAGCCGGTGCGCGGCGATGCGGAGCAACGCGGCGTCTTCCAGACGCAGGTCGGCAATCCCGGTCAGGACCCGTACCGCAAGCACGTCCGCGCCGCGCCGGTGCAACTCCCCGGCGCAATCGAAGTAATATGCGGGCGTTTCCAGCCACGCCTCGCGCTCGGCGAGGTAGACCGCGTAGGCATCTTCCGCCGTTTTCGCTGCCGCCATCTTCTTCAGGTACGGTGCGTCCGGCGACCACGGCTTGATCGCGATGACGGCGGCGGGCACCGGGGGCGAAACGGTCGATTTGTTCCGTTTCGATGCCATTTCGACACTGATATACGCCAGTCTGTTGGCGCGGCTTTCGTCCCGTGTTCCGGTTCGCCCCCCCTGGATGTTTCCTCCGCCGACCGGTGCGCCACCGCCGCCGCCTGCCATGCCGAAGTAACTTTGCGTCCCGCCCGGCGCGGGGACGGAAGGTGCGAATTCTTGCGTTACCACCGGTCGCGGTGCCGATGAAGCAGGACGGACGGATGCCGACAACGCGGCGGATGAGGAGCCGTCACTCCTCATACCCTCCCGCTCGACTCGCTTCACATTCGGGCGGAAGCGGAAGTTTGTTGCGTACTTGAAATCGCGGCTCCACCAGTCGACGCGCTGGTTCCACCGCGTGACAGCCCGTTCCAGGCGGCTGTGCTCGTCAATACGGTTGACATAACCCCGCGTCTCCGAGCCCTTGACGTACCGCGCGTACAGGGATTTCCGGGTCCGTGCCGGGGCGATGTTGTATTGGAGGCACTGTTCCAGCGTTTCCAGAACCAGGAGCGACGTTCCCGGCGTCACGATGCCGAACTCCTGACCGATCCGGTGCAGGGTATCGCGGTTGCGCTTCGGCTCCACGCTCAGCGCGTCCGCCGTGCGTTGCGCCCAGACGTAGCCGACCAGCCCCGACGACGGCGCGTTCGGTTCCGGCTGGCGGACCGTGACGGTGCGCGTCGCTGTAGTTTTGCCGCCGGGATAGCCGTAGCGCAGGGTGAGCGTCGCCGTGTCCGACAGGAGACGCCCCGCGAGCGCGACGCCGTTCGCCGTTTTCACCGGCGCAACACCGGTCGCGGTCAGCCCTTCGACCTTGCCGTCGTCCGCCGTTGCCGACAGAAGCGAATAAGGCGATTCGCCGACCGTCCGCGCCAGTTCCCGGTCGCTTTCGGCGTCCCCATCCAGATTCAGATAGTTGCCCCCCGACGCGGTCGCCGTGGCGCGAAGTAGGGTGCCGTTGCTCCGGCTGTCGCTGTTCACGATCCATATCGGCGCGTCGGCTTTCATTACGCCGCCACTACCAAGCGTTTCCAACCCATCCGTAAAAGCCACCCAGTAATCCATCTGCGTGTCGGATTCCGGCGTACCCGTCAACAGCGTATTCCGGTACGTCGTGCCGCCGTCGAGTGGTTGTTTGCGCAGGAACGCGATCAACTCGGTCGCGTCGCCGTCCGCGACGGCGAACGTGCCGCCCGGTTCCGGCTTGTCGCGCAAGAGCGTGACGCTCACCGCCGTATCGCGCCACTTGTCGCGGGCGAGCGTTTCGAGGAAGCGTAGTTCCCGCTCGAGGTTCGCCGTGCGGCGCGACAGGGAGGCGTCCCATAGCAACCCGACGCGGCGACCGGAGCGCACGACCGGCGTGTCGTTCGCCGGGGCGGGCGTCTGCTCCAGCACGGCGAAATACGTCTCCTTCGTACCACTCGGCTTGGTGAACGTTTCGGCGATCACCCCGCCCTGCAGTGCTTGTGATTTGTCCGTTCGCACCCGGACGACCATGTCCCCGTTGACGGCGACGTTTTCCAGCGTCTTGGAAAGATTCCCTGTCGTCTCCTCGCGCATCAGGTCGCGGTCCGTGCCGCCCAATGTGAGTGTCGCCGGGGCGTCGGACTCCACTTTTACCGAAAGAAGCGGCACAGTCTGGTTCCAGCGGAGCGGGAGCGAGACGCGGCTTTCGCCCGCGCCGGTTGCCGTCGCCTCGGATGTGAACGACAAACGCACGGTGCGGGTGCCGTTCGCCGGGAGCGGGTAGATGCGGGTGCGGAAGTTGTTTCCTTGCGTCTGCTCGACCAGTCCGGGGTCTACGCCTTTGCGTGCCTCGGTTTCGAACACGACCCGCGCTTCTTCCTTCGGGACCGGGACGGCGTCGGCCATTTCGCCGTCCACGTCCAGCGCGTACCCCGAGAGCGCGGCACCCTCGGGGAGCGGGAACGCGAGTTCGCCCTCCAGAATCTGGTCCGTTTTGTTGCGGAATGTCAGCGTGACCGTGGTGCGCATCAGCGGACCGATGATCCGCAGGTCCACCTGCGCCTTTTCGATGGCGACGGCTTCGGTGTTCTTCGGCGCGTCGGGCACGGAAAGGATCGGCGGGGGTTGCGGAGGGGGCGACCCGGAAGGCATCGGCAGGGGCGTTTGTGCCGCCTGCGAACTTGGCAAGGCGGCGTAAGCGGCGGCGACGGCGCAAACGGTCGCCGATAAAGCGACAACGGCAAAGGTGTTCGGACGGGTCATCGTGGTTCTCCAGACGTGCGGTTTTCAACTATCGGCATGTTAGACCGGCATCACCGGGCATTTCTTCACGGCGATTTCGTCGCCCTATAGAACAGTTGTTTTCCGCTCTGTTTTTTGATATGATGGAAGGCATACGGGGATTGTAATCCCCGACCCGACAACACCAACTTATGCGCCTATTCACCTGCCTGCCCCTCGCCCCCGACATCCGCGACGCCGTTTCTACTGTGCAAAATCGACTTATCGCCACCGGCGCGAATATTCGATGGGTCGAGCCGGAAAACTTCCACTTAACGGTATCCTTTATCGGTGATATCGCGGACCCGTCCCTGCTGCCGGAGGTCGCCACCGCTTGCGCGTCTATCGCCGCCGAAACCGCGCCTTTCCGGTTCCGGGTCACCGGGGTCAGTGTCTTTCCGAAGCGCGGCGACGTGATCAAAACAGTGCTGCTTACCGTGATCGACGGGGCGGAGCCGTGGAAAGAGTTGGTCCGCCGCTCGGAGCCGTGGCTGTCGCCGTTCGGCGCGAAGCGCGAAGGCGGCCTCGCGGCGCACGTGACCCTCGGGCGGGTCAAGGGCGGCGAGAATTTGCCGGAGCTGAAAGCCGCGATAGAGCGCGAAGCAAAAACCGACTGCGGCGAGCAGATCGCGGACCGGATCATTTTGATGGAAAGTGTTCTCAATATAGCCCCCGCTGCCTACACCGAGCGCGGCGAATGGCGATTTACCGGAGTCTAACCGCCAAGACGCCAAGATCGGAGGAAAGAAGAGATTTTCAAGATTTCTTCTATTTCTCCTTTCTCTGACCTTGGCGTTCTTGGCGTCTTGGCGGTTCAAAAAAGTATAAAATAACAGGAGTTTGTATATGTCAACAGAAAAAGAATCTAAAGCGTTAGATATCACGGTTTCCGCGCTGGAAAAACAGTTCGGTAAAGGCTCGATCATGCGGCTCGGCGACAAGGCGAAATTGGGCGGCGTGGAAGCGATCCCGACCGGCTCGCTCGCGCTCGATATCGCGCTGGGCATCGGCGGCATTCCGAAAGGGCGCGTGACGGAGATTTATGGCGCGGAATCGTCGGGTAAAACCACGGTCGCTATGCAGATCGTTGCACAGGCGCAGATGCAGGGCGGTATCGCGGCATTTATAGACGCCGAGCACGCCGTAGACCCGGTCTATGCGCGTAACATCGGCGTCGATATCGACAACCTGTTGATCTCGCAACCATCCACCGGGGAAGAGGCACTGGAAGTCATGGACGCCTTGATCCGCTCCAACGCGGTCTCGCTCGTCGTGCTAGACTCGGTCGCCGCACTGGTGCCGAAGGCGGAAATCGAGGGTGACATGGGCGCGAGCCTTCCCGGCATGCAGGCGCGTTTGATGAGTCAGGCACTGCGCAAGATCACCGGCTCGCTCAACAAAACCAACACGGCGGCGATCTTCATCAACCAGATCCGTGAAAAGATCGGCGTCATGTTCGGCAACCCGGAAACCCAGCCCGGCGGACGCGCCCTGAAATTCTATTCGTCGGTTCGCATGGACGTTCGCCGCACGGAAACGCTGAAACTCGGCAACGACCAGGTCGGCATCCGAACCCGTGTCAAAGTCGTCAAGAATAAGGTCGCGCCGCCGTTCAAACAGGCGGAGTTCGACATCATGTTCGGGCAGGGCATTTCGCGCTCCGGCTCTATCATCGATATCGGCACCGAACTGAACGTGATCGCCAAAGCCGGTGCGTTCTACTCGTACAAAGGCGAGCGGCTCGGGCAGGGACGCGAGAACGCGAAGAAGTTCCTCGAAGAGCGCAAGGACATGATGGACACCATCGAGAACGAGATCAAGAACGGCGACGCGGCGAAGGAAGCCCTCGCCCTCGGCGTTTCCGGCGGCGCGGGCGAACCGGTAGAGGAAGACGAAGAATAGGCGCGTGCAAAACGAGGGATGCCCCCGGTCTCCGCGCGGAGACCGGGGGCATCCCTCGTTTTGCACGCGCCTATTCTTCGTCTTCCTCTACCGGTTCGCCCGCGCC
>JACMMA010000005.1 GCA_014379275.1 Armatimonadota bacterium
GCCGGGACGCATCCGTGAATACCGATGGGGACGGGACGTTCAAGAGCGGCGCGAGATCGTGTTTCGCGGCGTGGCACTCGCGCCGAATCCACCGGCTACCGCGGACTCGGTGTTGGGCGAAGGGCGCATTCCTTTTTACACCTATGATATGCGGCGCGGACAGTCTATCGTGCTCGCTAAGGACGCGCAGGGAGGCGAAACGAGGTTGACGTTCGAGAAAGCGAGTATCGGAAACGCCGACGTTGACTGGCGAAGTACCCGCGTCGCGTCGGTACGTTTGGCGTGGAAGGTCCAGGTGCCGCCGGGGGTGTCGCCGAGGCTGGGCGGCAAGCCGGTCCTGCTCCTGAAGAAAGGACGCATCCAACTGCCTCACGGGGTCGGGGAGAGTGACTTGCAGATGCAGGGAGGTGCTGTCTTCCATAACCGGTACGACTTCCATGTCGCGCCCGCCGAAGTGATCGCCCTGATCTATGTGCCCGAAGATACGCCCTTCCCCGGCAATAGTACCAGCAACACCTACCCGGCACCGGCGTCGTTTCAGCCGCCCGAATCTACGTGGCGAGGGCGCGGCATGTTCCGCCCTATCGCCACCATACCATTCACGCCAGGACGCACGTTCCGCGCCACCGCGAACGGAAACGTGGTCGCGTTCACAGTGCAAATCGCACCGGAAACCGACCCGTCATGGACGATGGGCAGAAAAACGTCGCCGACCGCGATAGTGCAGACCCACGACACGGGATCGAAAAAACAAGAGCGGCGTCTTCTACTGATCGAGAAGGACGGCACCGTGCACGAAATGATGTATGGAAGTTTCCCCGTTCTGAACTTCGTGCTGGACGACCTGGGGGAGAAGGCGATAGGCAAGCCGCCGGTGTATGCCGACACGGAGAACGGCTACAAAAACTGGCAGTCCATGACCGCGCAATTCCCGAAAACATGGATTCCGCGTTTGAAGGAAGTACGTCTCGAAGCCCGCCCGCGTGTCGAAGTGCCGTATATCGAGTAAGCAGAAGGGAGCCACCGGACAAAGTAGCCCCGCCAGATACCATGCTCGGCGGGGCTATACAATTTCCGTCCAGTCTTCGAATTGCAGACCGGGAACGCGGCTAAAGTCACGCCGGTTGCGCGTCACCAATGTGGCGTCGTTCGCCAAAACGATCCCAGCGATTCGCAAATCCATCGGACCGATATTTAATTTCAAGGCGCGGAGGCGGTTGTATTCGTCGAGAGCAGACGCACTTAATGTCAGCAACGGGAAGCGTGCAAGTACGGGGATGGTTTCCTCCAAGCGTCGGTATACGGTGAGCAATTCGGTGTCGTTTTTGGCACGTCGCAGAAGCCCATACCACCCCGATAACGCTTCTTCGACTGTGAATACAGACACACAAACCGTGTCCCCGCCGAGGACTTTCAACCGGCGCAACAGGTCCGGGTTTCCCCGCCGATATAGCGAAAAAGTATCCGTATCGAAAACAAACGTCGTCACTTCGCCCCCGCCTCAGCCGCCTCTATTTCGGCGTCCCGCCCGGCGCGGTAGGCAATGATCTCCTCCTGCCAGGCATCAAACAAAGGATCGTCCCGCATGTCCCCGGCAAACATTAAAAGGGGATGTTCGGACGCAGGTACATCCAGCGTGACCTGGGTTACTTCTGCATCCTTCAATGTTGCGGCAGCAACAGAACGGAATCGCTCTATCGCCGCTTCCCGCGTCGGGGCTTCGACAGACATATCGTACCGTCCTAAGCCGGTGACACGGACACGGTTCGGAGTCAATCGTTCAATAATCACATCGGTTTGCACGGTCACAGCGAGTTCTCCTGTCAGAATTATACCGCCTTGTGAAAATAGCCCCGCCGAGCGGCACGCTCGGCGGGGCTATTTATGGAACGTCGCTTCGGCTACTTGCGGCGCAGGAACGCCGGGATGTCCATCACGTCGTCCGAGCTGAGCGTCGCGGTGCGGGCGGGCTGGGTTTGCGGCTCTTTTTGCGCTTCCGCCGCCGTGGCTTCGTTGCCGCTGCTGGTGCCGTTCGCGCCGACGCCGACTGGGACTGCCGCGTTTACCGGACGGCGGAGCGGGGCGGTCACGACGGCGGGGAACGATTTGACCGCGGCTTGCGCAGGCGGGCGGCTTTCAAACCCGGTCGCCAGCACCGTGATGCGCACCGCGCCGGAAAGCCGCGGGTCGATCACCGCGCCGAAGATGATGTTCGCATCCTCGCCGTCAGTTCCGTTCTGGATCAGTTCCAGGGCTTCGTTCACTTCGGAAAGCGTCAGGTCGGAACCCGCCGTGACGTTGACCAGCACGGAGCGTGCGCCGGAAATGTCGGTTTCCAGTAGCGGTGACGAGATCGCCGCCTGTGCCGCTTCGAGGGCGCGGTGATCGCCTTCGGCGA
>JACMMA010000459.1 GCA_014379275.1 Armatimonadota bacterium
ATGCACCGCCGTATGAGTGAGATTATGCCGCCCCGTCTGCCCCTGCCCGAAGGAGCCGAACTGCGCTACGATTGGGTGACCCGGATTGGCGAACGCGACAAAACGGAGGGCGGCTACCACATCTTGTTCGGCGAGGACCGCGCCGCCGAATCCATGTGGCACTTCGGGGAAAAGTACGTACGCGGCGCCGGCAACGCCCACGCCCACCTGTTCTGGCTGGGCACGAACGATCCATACCGGGGGCGGGGACTGGGGCGCATCTTGCTACGGGAAACGCTCAGACGGGCGCAGGAGTCGGGCGCACGTGGCAGCGACCTGCGTTGCAACATCGACAATTTTTATGCGCATGCCCTGTACCGCGCCGAGGGCTATGAACCGAACGACCTTCTCTGGGCGTTCCGACTCGTCCGATGAGAAATGTCGGCGTAGAGTAGCAACGTGTCTGCGACCGGCACTGACGGTAGGCGACGATCAAACACGACATTCTGTCAGCACGCCGTGTGCACCGACGAACATCGCATCGCCTATACCCAACGTGATATGTGAGTGGCGCCTTCCATGGATGTTAACGGATGATGTCAGGTCCGGCAGGATAATTTCTTCAAGCGCTCGAAGTACTCAGTACCGGATTGAGTGGCGCTTATGTCTAGCTGTATCATCGTTGAACTCTGTCTTTAAACCCAATGCTATCGCCTGCCAAACCGACTCTCGTGTCCCCTCTTGTCTTGCGTCTCTTCGGGGCATTCGATGCCCGGATCGGCGAGTCGCCGCTGCCGCCGTTGCGCTCACGCAAAGGACTGCATCTGCTGGCGCTCCTGGCGCTACGACAGGGCCGGGGCGTGGAACGGGAGTGGCTGGCCGGCATTCTCTGGCCCGACAGCGATGGGGACCGGGCACGGGTCAGCCTCCGCCAGACGCTCACGGATCTGCGCACGGCGCTCGGCCCGCACGCCTGCCTTCTGTACGGGCCGTCGCCCCGTCAGCTCTCCCTGGCACACTCCGTCGATAGCGATGTCTCGGCTTTCGACGCTGCCATCCGACGCGGCGACGTCGCTTCGCTCGAAGAAGCGGTCGGGATTTACCGTGGACCGGTACTGGAAACGTGGGTGGAGGAGTGGGTGGCCCAGGAACGCGCTCCGCGCGACCAACAGTACCGGGACGCTCTGGCGACACTTGGCGAAAGTGCCGCGAAGCGGGGAGAGAGTGGGGATGCCGCACGTCTCCTCCGACGCCTCGTCACCGCCGACCCTTTACGGGAGGACGCATGCCGAAATCTGATGCGGGCGGTTGCGGATCAGGGCGATTATGCCGGGGCGATGCAGTGTTTTCGTGACCTGCGCCTGCGGCTCCGCAAACGCTTCGGTTCTTCCGCGGAGCCTGCCGCCGCAACACAGGCGGCGTACAAGGCCATACGCGCGGAGGCGCGGGCGAAGGGGGCACTTTCGCTCCCACAGGCGACAGCAACTCCACAGACAGTGCCGTCGTTGCCATCATCCGTTCGTCGTCCGTTACCGCTTCCCCTGACCCCACTTATCGGGCGCGAATCGGCGGTTGCGGACGTACTTGATGCTCTTGCCGTCAACCGCCTGGCGACACTCACTGGACCAGGCGGCATCGGCAAGACCAGGCTCGCCCTCGCAGTCGCCTACGAGGGCGCCGGCGAGTTCTTGGAGGGTGCCTTCTTTGTCGATCTCGCCCCCGTGGCGGCCCCCGCTGATGTTGCCCGCGCTGTTCTGGCGGTGCTGAAAGCTCCCGAAGAGCCGGGTAGATCTTCGATGGAGGCCCTGACTGCCTGGCTGAACGACCGTTCGCTCCTGCTAGTTCTGGACAATTGTGAGCACCTACTGGATGCCTGCGCGGAACTGACGGAAGCGTTGCTGTCCGTCTCCTCCGGCCTGCGAGTTCTCGCCACAAGTCGGCAGCCTTTAATGCTTCCCGGTGAACGGGTCTTGGTGGTGCTACCGCTTTCGCTGCCCGATCCCCGGCATCCATCAAGCAACTGGGTGGCTGATCCGGCCCTTCTTCTGGAGTTTAGCGCGGTACGATTGTTTGTGGACCGGGCCACGGCAGCCCGTGCCGATTTCGCTATAAACAAGGCCAACGCCGCTGCCGTGGTGCAGGTCTGTCGCCGCCTTGATGGCATCCCGCTCGCTCTGGAACTGGCCGCATCGTCGGTTCGCTCGATTGCGGTGGAGGTAGCGGCGGCACGCCTTTCCGAGGATTTGTCCCCGCTCACCGGCGCGATGCGTACCAGTGCTTCCCGGCACCGAACGCTCCAAGCCACGTTTGACTGGAGCTGGGAGCTTCTGACACCGGCGGAACGCCTGCTCCTTGCACGCCTGTCCGTCTTTGTCGGCGGGTGGACACAGGAGGCGGCGGAAGCGGTCTGCGGTTCTGATCGCTCCGAAATGCATTCGCTGCTAATTGCGCTTACCTCTCTCGTGGATAAGTCGCTGGTTGTTTATGAAGAAAAGCGCCCTACCCCTCGTTATCGCCTGCTGGAGACGGTCCGTCAGTATGCCGCAGAACGGCTCTACGACGATCCGGAAGGCGCTGACGTTATTCGAGCGCGTCACCTTGCTTATTTGATCTCCTATGTAGAACGGCAGGAGGCAGTGGTTCATGGCGAACATCAGGCCGACGTTTTGGACCGACTGGAGGCCGATCACGATAACTGCCGGGCTGTGCTCCGCTGGGCGGCAGCTGAAACGTCCGGCCCTGTGGCTGCGGTAGAGGCGCTTCGGCTCGCGGTCGCGCTACTGACGTTCTGGATGATTCGCGACCATGCCGCCGAGGGCCACGAACGGCTGGTCATAGCCCTTGCGCGTCATACCGCAAGCGGACTGACCGACGAAGCCTCCGCCATCAAGTACCGCATTCGGGCGCTGAACTCCCTGGGCACATATGAAGGACTACTCGGCAACCTTCATTCCTCGCGTGCACGGCAAGAAGAGGCGCTGCTGCTGGCGCGAAAAAGCGGGAACCGTCTTGCCGAGGCGGGTAGCCTGAATAACCTGGGAAATAGCGTCGGCTCGCTCGGCGACCATCCCGGGGCAATACAGCTTCTTTCCGAATGCCTGACACTGGCTCAGGAACTGGGATACGACTGGGGTGCGGCGATGACCCGCACGAACCTGGGCTACCAGCTAATGCACGCTGATCGTGAAGCGGAGGCTATGCCGTGCTTCAATCAATCCCTCGGAACGATGCGCCGGTTGGGCGATAAGTTCGGCGTCGCCCGCGCTCTTGACGGCCTTGCGGCCATTGCCCGGCGCACGGGGGGGCTTGTCACAGCACGTGGGCACTGCGAAGAAGCCCTCGCGCTGAGGCGTGAAATCGGTTCACACCGTGAGATTGCTCTGTCGCTGGGCAGTCTTGCGCGCGTCATCGCCGAAATTGGGGAGAAGGACGCTGCCGGTACACTGTGCCGTGAGTGCCTAGAGATCCGCCGCGAGATGGCGGACCGCTGGGGGACCGCGGAAGGATTGGAAGTCGCCGGCGAACTTGCGCTCCGAGCGGGTGACGCGGGCCACGCCGTATTCTTATGGGGAGCGGTGGACACTCTGCGGCAGGAGATTCACACGCCGCTGCCCCCGCCCCAGCGGGCAGCGCGCGACCGACAGGTGGCGTCCGCCCGCGAAAGCCTGGGAGACAAAGTGTTCGAGCAAAACTATGCCGAAGGCCGAAACACAAGTTGGAAAGACGCGCTCGATCAGGCACTCGGCACGAAATAAACGCCGCGATTTTTCGTTCGTCACGCTTTTTATCACTCGGCGTCACGCTTTCGTCGATGGGCTGGGGGCAAACTGAGAACGGAAACGCGGTTAGAATAGATCATAGCGTTGTGTCCTGCTCGTCTCAAACCGCCGAAGCATCTCCTGCCGCCGCTGCCGCGAACGCCTGCGTGATCTACGTCCCGAGCATTCCGGACATGTGTGCTTTCCTGAAGTCACGGAACGGACGGCCTCAGACGGGGAAGGCCGCGCCCGAGGCGGGTAAGATACGTCGCAGCGGAAACAGGGGACCACTGAGGCCGACCACGGCGGCACGGGGCGGTGTAGGGCAATGCAACGGAAGCGATTCTACAAATGACGACACGTAGCGTAGAGGGACAGTATGAAAAAGACGATACGAGGGACGAACGTGGCCGGTGTTCTGAGCGCTCTTCCCTTTCTGGCTGCTTTGGTAGCACTGGGGGGCGTTCCGAGCGGCTGTGGTGGTAGCAACGGCAGCAACGCAACGGACGGCAACACCACAAGACTTGTGGCTTCCTGGCGATTGGTGAAAACATCCGGTGGTCTTGACGGGAACGGCTACGCAGTGCCACCCGGCGGGGAAACACGGACATTTTTTCAAAATGGCACGTTTACGCGGATGGTAAGCGGACAAACCACCTCGGGTACTTATCAGGTGACCCGGCGCAAAACCTTCCTGAACGAGGGCGAACTGCCTGTTGTTACGTACAGCACGATAGCGCTGCCCGACATCATCTTCCAGCTGGATAGCCAGCATCTTGTTATCACCGAAGAAGCCACTGATGGCTTCCGCCGCGAGTATGAGCGCGTCAGCGTCAACCCATGACCCAGTATACGAGACACCAGAACACCATGAAAACGTCGGAAACACGGAAGCCACTGAAATTGAAGATGCTTCGTTGCACTGCCACCTTTGCAGTCACCTGGGCGCTCTTCGCGCAAGGAACAACGTCCCTCGCCGGGCAAGGAGTTTCTGTCCCTGTTCCCAAGCTAAGCGGTCTGTACCGTGCGTTTCCCGCCGTCCCACAATTCGGAGCCGCGGTGGGCGATACTTACGTTTTTTCCGCCAAGGGTGACGTCTACAAGGGGTGGATCGGAACACAATCGCCCGCATCCTTTGACTTCACCCGCGCCAGAAGCAAGGAGCCCGAGCATACCGGTAAATACGTGATCTCCGGCGACAAAATCACCTTTCGCTGGAGCAGTAATCAGAGCGAGACGGCCAGCTTCAGCAACCGGCGCGACCAACAAACGGGGAAGACGACCCTGTCGATCGGGTCTTCCTACTGCTTCAAGCTGGTTCCTTGGAGCCGGCCCCTGAACGGCACTTTTGACCGAAGCACATATCAAGGGGGGTACTTTGACCGGGCGCACCTGGTAGACCGTTTTACATTCTTGCCGGAGGGGCGGGTCACGATTCTCGAAGACAAGTCGGGTCCCACCGTAGAAGGTCGTTACGAGATCAGCGGTGCGCTTCTCACTTTCTCTTTGCCCGGAAGCAAACAACAAACCCACAGCCTGCATGTGTTCGAGGATCACAAACAACCGCCGACGGGAATCATCATCGACGGACAGCCGTTTTTCGCCAAATAGACTGGGAATGCGCCGCCTCTGCCGCTCGGAGAAAGCAGAACCTGCTGACCGGTACGGGGACCCTAAATCTTCCTTAAGAACAGACCCTACGCATCGACACAACGGCGGTTTGGCAGCCGTAGATTGGCAGTCACATGAAGCGCCGGAAGCAGAATTCGGACGAACAGTTTATGAATAAAATGTTACCTCGTTTCTCGTTTATCTTGCTAACTGTTATCGTCCTTGCGGCGTTTTGTCTGCCGATGGGCTTGCTTACGGGATGCGGCGGTTCTGACGACCCGGAAGACTCCCGCGATGACGACCCGGTTACACGGGTCTACGCTTACGACTTCGATAGCGGCGGCAACGGCTGGGTCGCGGGATTCGCCGACCTTCCCGCAAACCCCGGTCCGTTCTACGAATTGGCGTCCGACCCCAACGCGCTTCTGCCGGAAAGCGTGCGCGGAAGCGGCACTGGCGGCGGCGGCGGCGGAAGTATCCGTAGCTACCGCGTCGTCAGCCATAACCGCAGTGACGATGTTTTTTCCTTTCTGAAGCGCCAGGTCGGCGGCTTGGTTCCGGGCGCACGCTACCAGGTGACCTTCTCGCTGACCTTCGCCAGCGACGCCCCGGAGAATTCCGTTGGTATCGGGGGTAGCCCTGGGTCTGGCGTCGTTGTCAAAGCCGGAACAACCGCAATCGAGCCTGATGCCGTGCCGCAAGTCGGAAGACCGGACTTCCTTCGGATGAACCTTGACATAGGCGATCATTCGTCCGGAGGCACAAACGCCAAAGTGATGGGCACCGTTGGAATACCGGGCGAAGCGTTCGTTTATACGTTGAAGACACTGACGACACCGCCAGGCCGTGAGGTGTCGGTTACTGCGGATGGCGAGGGACGGATCTGGCTCATCGTTGGCACGGATTCCGGCTTTGAGGGACGCACGGACCTTTACTACACTGAGATAGCGGCAACGCTCACTCCGTTATAACACCCCGTTGTCACCTCGTTGTGACCAATCGGGCGGCGGTGGCATCGTAGAGCGTCGAGCAATACAGGGGATAAACAGTTATGACAGGGGTACGGGATGCTTGCTTCAGGACACGCAATAGCGCTGGAGGAGAACCAGCGGAGGGGGACCAGCGGAGAAAAAGATGTTGCTCGTTCTTGACGACGTTGATACGTATAACATCAATAGCTGTTTGTAGTTGCGCCTTGTTTTTGTGCGTGTCGCAAACCGCTTCCGCGCAAATTAGTGCTGGAAATAGCGACGATACTGCGGTTCTGGTTCCGGGAATCAGTGCCTCCGACTACATGGCGGGGAAACGGGCAAAGAACGGGTTCACACGAGCATCTCTAACGCAGGGCAACGCCGATTATTATGTGGGGCAGTTCGAGAATATCTATCAGATCACGCTGACTTCCGCGGAGCGGAGCGAGTTTCAGCGTCGCCTGGTCGCCGCATGGCCGGAGGGGAAGCACGATACGGATATGCCAGGCGCCTTCAAGGTACTGCAAAGGTCTGTTCAGGCAGATGCTGGCGCCATCGGAAACGGTGATGATTGGAAGAGCATCGTCACACGCAGAGCGATGCTTGCAAAGCTAAAATCTCTGACGGCCGAGGACCGCGTCAACGGCCTGTTCTTGCTGGGCCTCTATTCCCGGCACAACCGTTCTCTTGCCGCCGGTGATCCGCCGCTTACCCGAAAGACCGCCGACGCCCTGACAGAGCGCATGGTTTTTATGGTCAACGAAGTCATGGGCAAAAAAGCCGCCGCCGTCACGCCGGCACTGAAAGAAAAAATCACCCGGCAGACAGTAACATTATGGCCAAAGATAACATCTGTGCAGCGTCAAAAGCTTGTTGATCTGGAACAAGAGTGGTCCTACTTCGAGAGCCGCGAATGGGCAGGTACGACCGAGTACTTCCGCGAAAAGATGCGAATCGAGTGGGGGCAGGAACTGGAAAAAAGCGTTCCCGCCGTGCGTGCCATGAGCCGCTTTCGTCGTGAGCGCTTCGCCAAAGCGCAGGCCAGGGAGCAAGCGCGATGGGCGAAGATGTCTCCGCAGCAAAGACAGATGATCCTGATGGATCTGCAAGATCAAGCACGAATGAACGCCGTGATGCGCAACACTGTCAACGCGATGAATCTTCAAGCGGATGCCGCGACCTTAAATATTATCGAGGGGATTAGCAGTGACCGCTACCACTACTACGTGGCAAATCCCTGACGCCCCAGGACATGCGATGTTCGCAAGTACTCAATAAGAAGTATTCGTGCAAAAAGTCTCGCGGAAGCGGTCATGCTGACGGACGACTTCGGTCTACCGATTACGGGAAGATTCGCGGCGATAGGCGTCGTGCGCGTCACCCGACCGCGCGTGGAGGAATTATCACTGCTCGCACTGGATTGAACCCGCGCCGTGCCCGTGCGTAGGATTCGCTTACACTACCGGCTGTTTGTTCGGGCACCGACACCGTCCGTCGAAGGAGGATGAAAGATGCGGGACGAATCACTTGGCCACGCACGACGACGGACCACGGATTCAGGGCGCCCCGCCCGCTAGGATTTGCTCCAGTGCGTTTGCGTGCAGGGTATAGGCTTGTGGGAACTCGCGCGTGTAGAGAACCATGCGCACTAATTCCAGCGTGTGCGGTTGCGATTGCAGATAGGCGATAATGGCGCCCAGTGCGATCGGGGCGGCTAGCGTCATCGGGAAGGAAAATGCCCCAGTAGAAATAGACGGGAACGAGATCGAGCGGAGATGATTTTCGGTCGCGACGCGCAAACTGCTGTCGTAAGCGCACGCCAGAAGGTCCCGTTCGAGTTCATTTCCTTCCTCGTAAACCGGCCCCACCGTGTGGATGACATAAGGCGCTTTGAGATTGTAACCTTTCGTAATCACCGCGTCGCCCATCGGACAGCCGCCGATACGCCGACATTCCTCTAAAAGTTTCGGACCCGCTTTGAAGTGAATGGAACCATCGGTTCCCTGTCCGCCGCCCAGGTCCCAATGCGCCGCCGTGACCACGGCGTCGGTTTCCTGGTCGGCGATGTCGCCCTCGATCAGTTCAAGGCGTGTGTTCCCGATAACAGTCTTCATGGGTAGTCCTTGTCTCGTACTTGTTTGTTTGCGCCGTGACGGCGCGGTTCGTGTCGGTCTTCGGGGGAATGTATTCCCCCGTCCTGAAATGCCGGGAAAAACTCTATAATACACCCATGCCGCAAATATTCGGTGCTACGGGCCTGCCCCCCATTTTTCTGCTACTGGCGACATTGTTCGCAATCGTCGTCGGCACGGCGCTCCCTACCGACGCCGCGCCGCCTGCTGTCGTCCCAGTATCGCTTCAACTGTCCGCGAAAAACATCCACGACGCGACGCTCCGCCGGGTGGATGACAATACCTGGGAGATCCGGACTACAGGTAGCGACCCGTACCTTTTCACCGAACCGCTCCCCGCCTCCGCCGATGTCGCGCGACAGCACGTGCTGGCGTTCGAGTATTTCAGCACCACCGGGTCGGGCGGCGTGCAGGTGTTCCTCGATCCGCCACTGAGCGAGGCACGTAGCGTCACCGGAGCCGCCCTTAGCCGGAGCGAAGGTTGGTCACGCTATGCGGTCGACCTGAATCCGGCACGGGGCGAACCCGCCGCGAAAATTACCGCCCTGCGTCTCGACCCCGGGTCGGAGTCGGGGCGGGTCATCCAGATTCGGGCGCTGGAACTTCGCGCACGGACGCCGCAGGAGGAGCGGCTCGCGCAACGACTCGATGCGCATCGCGAAAGTGAAAAACGCCGAGAGAAACGTCTGCGTGATCACCTGCGCCACGTCTACCCGTCGCGCGTCCGTCGGGTCGCCGTGGACGATGCGCGCATACAAGTTTCCGGGACCGTTCGCGTGGGGACTCCGAACCAGGCTCTGTTCGTCGCCGAGATCCCTTTGTGGCACGATGTCACGCAGGGAAAGACCGCATATCGCTTGTTGACGCCAATCCGCCCGGATGCGCGTGGTCGGTTCGAGACAACGATTCCCCGGCGTGATCCAAAGCAGGGTGACGCGCCCGCGAACCGCACCCGGGATCGGTTGCTGTCGCGCTGGGCGGTGGTCGGGAAAAGCAAGGATCGTTACGAACTGCTCTCGCAAGCGCGATACCCGGATACGGTGCAATCCCGCTCGCCAAACCTGCCCGAGGAAAAACCGCGCAATAAAAAAGGGATCGGCGGGCTTGCCGGGGACCGACCGATGGGCGATCTTACCGATCTCGGCTTGTCGGCGGCGACGGTCAATATCGTCGTGAACGGTCTCGTTGCCACCACGCCCGGCACGGGGAGAACGCCCTTCGTTTACGCCGGTCGGACCTGGTACGCCGACGACGGACAGATCGCGGAACTGGATCGGACGATGCTCGAAGCGGCAAAGCACCGCCTCGTCGTTTCCGCCATCGTTCTCGTCGGGCAGGGAGCGAACGCGCCGGTTGATTCCTTCAGTCATCGCATCGCGCACCCGGACGCCGAACCCGCCGGTATTTTCGTGATGCCGGACGTGAGCAGTGAAGCGGGCCTGACGGCGTACGCGGCGGTGATGGACTTCCTCGCGGAGCGGTATAGCCGAAAGGACGGGCGCTACGGGCGAATCCATCACTGGATCTTGCACAACGAAGTCAACGCCGGTTGGGTGTGGACCAACGCGGGAGAAAAAATCGCCCTGCTCTACATGGACCTGTACACGCGTTCGATGCGAACGGTTTATCTGATAGCCCGGCAATACGACCCGCACGCCCGGGTGTTTATCTCGCTCGAACACCACTGGAACATGCAGCCGCAGGCGAATTTCTACAAGGGGCGCGACCTGCTCGAAATACTTTCGGACTTTTCGGCCGCCGAGGGTGATTTTGACTGGGGGATCGCGTTCCACCCGTATCCGCAAAACTTGTTTGACCCGCGTGTGTGGAAGGATAACGAAGTGGGATTTTCCTTCGATACGCCCAAAATCACCTTCAAGAATCTGGAAGTGCTGGACGCGTGGGTGAAACTGCCGCGCATGCGCTATGAAGGGAAGCGACCGCGCACCGTGCATCTGAGCGAACAAGGGCTTAACTCGCCCGACTACGGCGAAGGAGCACTGCGCGATCAGGCGGCGGGCATGGCATACGCCTGGAACAAGTTCAAGAATCTGGACACGGTCGAGGTTTTCCATTACCACAACTGGGTAGACAACCGGTACGAAGGGGGATTGCGCATCGGATTGCGAAAATTCCCCGACGAACCGGGAGACCCGCTCGGGCGCAAACCCATCTGGTTCGTGTACCAGTCACTCGGCACCGACCGGGAGGAGACGGTCAACGCGCCGTACAAGTCGGTCGTCGGAGTTCAAGAATGGGACGAGGTGCGACACGCGGTTCCTGTTGTCGGTAGACCCCCCGAACGGTGACGACACACAAATTGAGGCGAATTAAGAGACATATTAGATTCAGATAACCGCTGTAAAATAAGAAATAGCCGTTATTTCCAATTAAAAGATGAATTTTCGCGAATCTTCGGCAGGAATATCTCCCGAAGTGTAATATTGTAGAAATCATGACTTACTGGTAATAAGTACCCAAAACATGGTATTATATATGCATAGTCGCGTCGGAGTTCGCTGGAAGAGCAAACCGAGATGCGATTGTACGGCGACTGCATTGCTCATGAGGAGCACAAAGCAGTCGCTTTTTTGTTGCCCGGAGTTACAAGGGCGCCACAAAATTGTACGCCGTCGCGGATGATGCCCGGACCGGGGCGTGAGGCGGTTCGCCGCCGGAATCCCGGTAACTCCACCGACAAAAAAAGCCGGGGCATTCGTGCCCCGGCGAACCGTAACGAGGACGCGCCGCCGTGCGGCGGTAGCACGCCTTACCCCGCGACCACCTTGCGCGCCGCCGCGCGGCGTTTGAGCAGTTCGTCCGCCGTCGCGCCGAGCAGAATCACCGCGCCCATCACGGCGAAGTTAAGTGAACTCGGGATGCCGAGCAGATTCACCAGGTTTTGCAGCACCTGGAGAAGCGCCGCACCGATCAGGATCCCCACCACCGAGCCTTCGCCGCCGCGCAGGCTACACCCGCCGAGGACCGCCGCCGCGATGGCGTACAGTTCGTACGAGTTGCCGTGCGACGACGGCGAGATCGAGTTGGTATAAAACGCGATCAGGATCCCGGCGAGACCCGCGAGTAACCCACTGAGAACGTACACGCTGGTGATGACGAACTTGACGTTGATGCCCGAGTATTTTGCCGCTTCCTCGTTGCGCCCGACCGCGAAAAGATGCCGCCCGAACACCGAACGGTGCAGGAATATCCACATCACTACGCTCAGAACGATCAAGACGACAAACGGCATCGGCACGCCCGCGACATTCCCCGTCGCCAGTGCCATCAAGCCGGTGAACCCGGTGCCGTCGCCGAAGCCTTTGGTCTCGTCGCCGGAAATAAAGCGCGCCAGGCCGCGATAAAACAACAACCCGCAGAGCGTCACGATAAACGGTTGCAACGGAATCCGGGTAATCAGTAGGCCGTGTATCAGACCCAGCGCCATGGTCAGTGCGAGCGAGGCGAGGATCGCGAGCGGCGGCGCCCAGTGCCATTCGGTCAGCATCATGGCGAGGATCACGCCCCCGAGCGCG
>JACMMA010000460.1 GCA_014379275.1 Armatimonadota bacterium
TTGTAGCCGCCGTTCTTGAGTTGAAGCGGAATGCCGTGTAGCAACGCGGTCAGGAAAAGCCACGGCACGAGCGACGAGTTCTCGACCGGATCCCATGCCCAAAATCCACCCCAGCCGAGAGTTTCGTATGCCCAGTATCCGCCCAGCGATAAACCCAGGCCAAGCCATGCGAAAGAAAACAGGATCCACGAAAAGACCGACTTCGCCCAGCCGTCCCAGTCGCGGTAGATCAAACCGTACACCGTCCATACGAACGGCGCCAGTGTGGAGGCGAAACCGAGGAAGAGAATCGGCGGGTGGATTACCATCCACATGTTTTCCAGAAGAGGGTTCAGTCCACGGCCATCGTCCGGGACCGGTCCTTTGCCGAGTGCGAAGGGGCACTTGAGCAGAATCAGTCCGATCAGAAAAACCTGTACGATTCCCCAGATGGGCCAGACGCGACTCGTCTTGTCTCCCGAGCGGAATGCGAGCACCGCACCCATGATGGCCGTCCAGAAGCCCCAGAGCAGAAGGCTTCCTTCCTGCCCGCCCCAGAACGCGGCAAGCAAATACCACTGGTTCGACCGCCGCGCGGAATACTCCGCGACATAACCGATCTCGAAGTGGTGGCCTGCGATGAGGTAGATTAGTGCCCCCGATGCCGCTACCACACCCCCTGCCGCCAAAACGGCGAAGGCGCGTGCCGCCTTGAAGATACCGTCACTTCCCGGTTTCTTTGCCAGAGTGAAAAGCACATTCGCAATCACCGTGGACGCCAGGGCGATCCATAATAAAACGTAGCCTAAAATCATAACGTTGTTTCTATAGGAGCGCGGCCCGGTAGGACCGCGTTACCCGCATCACTTCGTCCCATATTCCTTCGTTTCAGTCCCCTGATATTTCGAAGGACACTTCACCAGCAACTTATCGGCATGGAAAACGCCACCGTTCGGCGTCGTTCCCGCCACATAACGACCGATCGCCGTCACTTCGATCGCCAGATTGAAGTTAGACGGCTTGGATTCTTTGAAGAGCACGGTCATCCGGTCCGCAGGATTGTCTTTCGCGGTGATCACGAAGCGCAACCCGCTCGCGTCGGACTGAACGCTGGATTTGTCCAGCGGCCCCATAATCTGCACTGTGCCATTCGAGGCCTGCCGCGCCTGTGTGAACGTCAGATACGGGGTCAGGTTCGTGACGAACGCTTTCGCCCCGAACGCCATCGCAGACAGAATGATCAATAAACCAACAATTGCCGCCGGCTTCATCGGTTGGCTCCCTTCAAGCGGGCTTCGTCCGCTTCGACATGTTGCTCCAACCGCGCGACACGACGCTCCGTGCCGAGTAGGAACGCGAATATGCCCGCCCACACGAGCAGAGCGACAAAGAGTAACGGTAGCATCGTTAAGTTCATAGGGTTTCCAGTGCCTCACGCCGCAAGCGCACCGCTTCGACGCGAACGGCGACGCGGTACATGCGCGCCATCAACCAGACCAATCCCGGCAATATTCCCATGTAGATCGCCATCCGGTAAGACGGATCAAAGTCGGCATCTTTCGGGTGTAGACCTTGCATATACTTCGGGACGACATAACCTAGCAGAGGCGTCATCACCGTCGCGAAAAGCACATAAACCGCCGAAACGGTGCCGCGTTTATCCGGGTCTTCGATCCCTGCCCGGAGTACGAAATACGCCCCATATATCAGTAGGAGCAGAAAAATAGAGATTTGTTTCGGGTCCCAATTCCAGTATGATCCCCACTGCACTTGCGCGAACACCGAACCGGTGATCGTGGTCAGAAAACAAAACAACGCCGCGAGACCTGCCGCGACCGATGACTTGACGTCGTCTATCGGCTGGCGCCCTTTGGTCAGGTATCGGACACCAAACCACCCAGCGAGGAACGCCGCGAGGACGGCGACGAAAGCGTTCGGCAGGTGCAACGCGACTATTCGGGCGAGTTCTGGCACCTGAAAGCCGTAGGCGGGCGGCAGGACTAGAAAAATGTAGCCCAGACCGGCTCCCAGCCATAAAAATAGTATGCTATTGGCAAGTACGGTTTTCATGAGAGAATGGGTTCAATCGCCCCAAACAAAATCAAACAACATCAGCGATGCCGTGACCGAGATCACCGTGTACGAAAGCAATACCTGGACATCTCCGGCACCCGCCGTGAATGCCCCGTCCGCGTTCCCCACGCCGAGGGCGGCTTTCGTGCCGTGTACCGCCGCTAAAAATAGCGGCACCAACACCGGAAAAGACAGCGCTGCAAGAAGTCCACCTTTCGCCGATGAGAGCGCGACCAACGCCGCCATCGTCGTGAACGTCGCGGCTGTACCGAGTGCGCCCAATATACCTACGCAAAATAGCAAGGTCGGGTTCACCACTTTTACGCCGAGAATCATAAGTAAAAGCGGCGTACTCAGCGCGGCAAGCACGGTCAGGAGCACCCCGTTCGCCGCGAACTTTCCCGACCATACGGCGGTGCCGGGCGCGGACAACCGCAACGCGATTCCGGTCCCGCGCTCTTCCTCTTGGACGAAAACACGTCCCAACCCCGTCGCGGCGGTAAAAAGTGTCAGCACCCAGAGTAGACCCGCCGCGACTTCGGGGGTCGCTTTCGTCCCCGCCAGCGACAATCCAATCATCGTCAAAGAGCACAACGCGAATAAGCCGACCGACAGGACCGCGACGCGTGACCGCCATTCGGTCCGCATGTCCTTGACGAAAACCGCCGTCGCCGATCGAACCCATGTCCGCGCCGTCATTTCTCGATCTCCACCGAAATGCTAGAGTCTGCCCAGGCGGCTTCCCGCGAATCATTCGTCGCAATCAGCGTGATCGCACCGCGCGTCTTCTGACGCGAAATTATCTGCTTGACCAGCGCGACGCCGCCGGAATCCAGGGCGAGTGACGGCTCATCAAGGAGCAAGAACGGCACATCGCCGTTGCGGCAGGCAAAGGCAAGGCGCAAACGTTGCTTCATCCCCGACGAATACGACGACACGGGGTCCCCACCCCGTCCCGCAAGACCCACGGCGTTCAACCGCGATTCCATCTCGCCCTCGCGCACTGATTCCCCGCGCACCTCGGCGAAAAAACGAAGGTTCTCCGTGCCGGATAGCTCCGGGTAAAAGGAAAGGTCGGGAGCGCAATACCCCACAAGCCGACGCCGGTCATTGGCGTCGGTGAGTATTATTCCGTTCACCCCGAACGATATTTCGCCCCGGGTCGGGCGAAGCATCCCCGCGATAATCTTTAACAGCGTAGACTTTCCAGAGCCATTCGCACCGACAATAGCAAGACACTCTCCCCCCCGCACCGTTCGAGTCACCCCGGAAAGGACTCGGCGCGCCCCGTAAGATTTGCCTACCTTGTCCAGGGTCAAATGCAGATCCGGCGTTAAGGTCATTGTCTCTGCACCAGATTATATCATCGGGCGTCGGTCCTGCTTTGTGTTTTAAGAGTGCTCTGTTCGCCGGATCGTGCGTAATGGTTAGCGGTGACGCGTATTAATCGTTATCGGTCGGCAGATTCGGCAAGGCAACCACCGCGCCGTTGGTGGGAATCGCTTTAAGAAGTCGCTCCTGGAGCGCCGCCATGGTGACGTCGCCCCGGGTTCGTTCCACTACCGCGCGTAACGCGTCACACGTCCGGCGCAATCCGCCGGTGACAGCATCCGGATAATCCAGCGTGGTCAGTGCGGATAGGATCTCGTCCATCGCTTCCAACATCGCCGAGGCGCGAGTTACATCCCCGCGACGTAATCGGTCGAGTGCGAAACGTCGGCCTTCGGAAGCGGCTTCGGCAAGTCCGTTCAGAAATGCTGCCGTTTCAATACAAAGACTTTGCGGGGTGGGTAGAGGCTCGCGGCGCATCAGGGCCAGTAGATTTTCGGCCTCCGCGAGTTCCTTATGCGCGTCCTGCACATACCCCGCGAAAAACAGATCCGGGTGCGATGAAAGTGCGTCAGCGATTCGGGCTGTTTCCGCGCGAGCCCCGTTAAGAGCGGTCCGCGCTTCGTCGAACTCTCCGCGGTGCATGGCACGGATCGCGTTAGCGCAAGTCCGCGTCAAGGCTCGCCCGTGGGCGAGGGCAGTTTCGCGAGCACGGTATTTTTCGTCGAGTGTCGCACGGGCAACATTCAGGATATGAGCAAGTGGCAGTTCTTCCATAGGGCTTTGACGTCGTGGTGCAAGTTTTTTGCCTGCTATGTACCCATAAATACCGTCACTTTAAGCCGGTATTTTTAAAATATGCCCTTCACGCCGTTTCTCGCCACACTCGCCTATATCGTCTCCACCGATCGAACTCGTGTCTTGCTCATCCACCGCAACACCCGCCCCGATGACCACGCCTTTGGAAAA
>JACMMA010000064.1 GCA_014379275.1 Armatimonadota bacterium
CAACACCTTTTCCGCGAGGAACGCGGCATAAAATCGGTAGGCGAGCACAAACACACAGGCGGCGACCAAGAGCAGGGGGATGGCGTTCATCGGCGACGCGGGTATCCTTCGGTATCAGAGTGGGATTGTCCCGTTATTGTAACGGCAGGGCAGGGGAGTGTCAAACCTACAACTAAATCAATCGGGTGTTTCGTCTTTGCGTGGATCCGGGTTATCGCGAACAGTGGTTTTATACGGTAATCACAGAGCAGACTGGGGTAATGCTTTCAATAACCCATGTTGAGTTCTTGGGCATCATCGACTAACTCGTCTAAGATCGCTTCGCGACGAGCCGTCATCTGCTCGTGGGTCAGAACCGGCGTCATGGCGGCGAGCTTCTGTGCCTCTTCGGTCGCGTGTTGCCGCATGCCTTCCCCATAGAACCGCAGGTCTTTTCTGACAACTATTTCAAGCCGTTGGCGACTTCCTCCGATAACTCGACAGTCAATGTCATCTTTCTGCCTCCACCATCATCTAGCATAGTGCAAAACTGTGAGCGAGTGTGCAGGCGACGACATGGTAGTCCTTTCGCGCCAGGTCAGATCCGTGGCGTCCGGCGACGCGTTCGAAACGAAAACAGGGCGCGCCGACTGGCTCGCCCCATTTCCGTGAGACTTGGAAGCGATTATCTTAACCGCGTGTCGTCCGGTACGAACGGAATCTTAAATCCGTAGAAGAAAGAATTCGACCCTGCAAGTGCTCCCGCATCTGGTGAGTTGTCATTCTGTATTGCTGCGTTACCGTTGTACTGAAACTCTTCAGCTTTAGACCACTTGGCGTGCCCATCGGCATAAAGAATGTTCGATCCGCCATTATGACGGGTGACGTTGGGGTTAGGATTGTTTCGTGTAAGAAGCGCTCCAAAGCTCCACGAAGTCGCGCTTGGATTTGTACCTGAGTTCGAATATCGCTCTGCAGACCAGTTGGCGTGTGTTATGTACCATGTTGTGTCGAAGTAGGCATAACCTACATCGGCGACGAGTGGCAAGGAAGCAGTTTTGCCGATAGTCGCCTCAGGAATAGAAGGGGCATTATCTGTTATTTGTGCGCCCGTCTTCGCAGTGACAACCCACCGGTTGATGCCCAGTGAACGGCGCGAAAAGACAAGCGATTGCGTTGCGTCGTTATTCGGTCCGGGAATACGGATCGCGTTGCCACTATTGTTCGGTCCGACGGAGAAATCCGGGTAAATATCTTTCGGCGTGTTTACCGCGTCGTTGAAAAGACCGTTCGGGCAAAGGAAAATCTGTTGGTTTTTGGTGTATGTGTACAGATGCCGCATCCAGGATGACTTACCGATTTCGTCGTTGGTAGGGTGATAGGAACGGTTACCCGTCGGGTATGTTTCGTCGTAGTCCTGGACATACTGCAAAACACCCAAGCCGATCTGCTTCTGATTTGATAAACAGGCGGTTTGGCGTGCTTTGGCGCGCGCCTGGGCGAAAACGGGGAAAAGTATCGCAGCGAGGATGGCGATAATGGCGATCACGACGAGCAGTTCGATGAGAGTGAAGCCCTGACTCGTGCGATTTGTTGTTTTGTTCATTCTTAAGATTCCTCCAGATAAAGATTGGTTTGCCCCACGTAAATCTATATAGCGACTGCATCACGGCGAAAATCGAACTAATTCGATCTCGCCGCCGCGACGGATTCGCGTATGACCAGTTCCGCAGGTAGCAGTTCCCGTACCACGGGACCGTCCCGCTCGGCGTCCGGGTCGCTCATCAGGCGAAGCAGACGTTCGGCGGCGCGGCGTCCCATCTCATAAAGCGGCTGACGCATCACCGTCAGGCGTGGGTGAATCAGATCCGCCGCCGTCGCGTCGTCGTAGCCGATAACGCTAACGTCGGTCGGGATCTGTTTTCCGGCGATCCGTGCGGCGTTGAACGCCTCCAGCGCCAGATAGTGACCGGCGGCGAAAATAGCCGTCACCGGCTCCATACGGTCGCGCAGAAGCGCGACTATCTTCTCCTCGGCGGACGCCCCGGCTTTCCATGCCGCCTCCGCGAGAACTTCGTAGTCCGGGCGATGGGCGACCCCGCCCATGGTCAACGCGCGGCGATATCCGGCGACGCGGTCCTGCGTGTTCGCGGTTTCCGCTTCGGCGAATAAAAGGACGATCCGCTTATGCCCCTGTTCGAGCAGATAACGCACCGCCGTAAACGCGCCGCCGGTATTATCCGAGTCGACCGCCGGTGCGATCAGGTTGGGCCACGACGCACCGACAACGACCAAAGGATGATCCCCGGATGTCCACAACGATTCGATGGCGGGGATCGCTTCCGCGCGCGGCGCGAACACCATCCGACCGTCCACGAAAGAGCGTTCGGCGTCGGCGCGGTAATCTGTTATGGAGGCGGGCGAAAGTGACATTTCTGCTTCCTCGCCGGCCTCCTCCATATATGCGGCGACGCCGCGATAAATTCCCCCGTAATACGAGCTACCGAGAACATCTTTCGCGCCCTCGACGAAGGACAGAGCGATCTTGCGGGGGGCATTCCCGATCTCGTATGATTTGGGTTGCGGCGCGGACGGCGCCGTCGGCGGCGCGACAAAAGTACCGCGTCCGACCTCGCGGATCAAAAGTCCGTCGGCGGCGAGGGCGAGAACCGCCTTATTCACGGTCATTTTGGATACGCCCAGCAGATCCGCGAGCTGTAGTTCGGCGGGGATCTTGTCACCGGGCTGGTACTTACCGCTCGTCACCAGGTCGCGCAGTATATCCTTAACCTGCGTATGGCGCGGCACGCCAGCATTTTTGTTCACGCGCGGTGAACCGTCTTCCAACAACTCGGTGAATGGCATAGGTCAATCCGTCCTTTAGTATATACCGCATCGAGCGAGCCGTCAAGGGCGTCGTGTCCCTGGTTGCGTCGTCTTTTATTCCCCGAGGAAATAAACGACGACACAACCAGGAAGCCAGCAGCCTAGCACCGCTCGATCGCGCCGATTCCTGCGTCTGTCAGTGCGGCGGCGTCCTCGTCGCTGAGTCCGCTATCGGTGATCAGGAGCGAGCAAACATTGATCGGGGCGATCTGCGCGAACGAGGTCTGCCCGACTTTGCCCGAATCCGCGACCACGATCACCTCGCCCGCGTGTTCGAGCATGGCGCGTTTCACCTGCACCGCGTCGAAATCCACCGCGGTCAGTCC
>JACMMA010000461.1 GCA_014379275.1 Armatimonadota bacterium
CGATTGGTACAGCGGTGGCGTTCTACGTCGGGTTCAAAAACAACTCGTCGTACGAACGGCTCTGGGAGGCGCGGCGTATCTGGGGGGCAATAACCAACGTCAGCCGGGCATTCGCCGCAGCAGTTCTCGGGATCTGCGGAAACAATGCCGGCGCGGCCCGCGAACTCGTTTACCGCCAGATCGCCTGGGCAAACGCCCTGCGCCTGCAACTCAGGCGTCAACCGATCTGGCACCGAGCAACCAGTGGTGAGAGCCGATTGTCGCTCGAATATATCGAACAAGTCGAGGGAACTGATGAACACGTGGGTGTCGCCGCGAAGCGGGAAGCAACTTTCGACAAAGAGATGCGGCAGATACTGACCCAGTTCGTGCCGCCGCAGGAGTGCGAAGCACTTATCCCGCTCATCGCTACCAAAGGCAACATCGCGAATCATCTGCTCCGGCAACAGGCCGATTGCCTGACGAGAGCGAAGCGCAACGGAACTCTCGACGGATGGGAGCACGCCGAGCTATTACGCCATGTCACCGAGGGTTTTACCCAACAGGGCGCCTGTGAGCGAATCAAAACATTCCCGTTCCCGCGCCAGTACGCATACTTCAGCGGCGTATTCGTGAAGATCTTCATTTTTCTCGTCCCGTTCGGATTGGTGAGCGAGATGGCGAAGCTGGGGCGCGGGGCGTCATGGATAGTGGTACCGTTCTCCGCTCTGATCGCGTGGGTATTCTACACCATGGAGCAGGTGGGCGACTCCAGCGAGGATCCGTTCGAGAACGCGATCAATGACGTGCCGCTCAACACGATTTGCCGCAACATCGAAGTAGACCTGCGCGATCTGCTCGCCGAAACCAACTTGCCGCCCCGCCTGCAACCGAAAGACGGCTTCCTGCTGTAGGTGCAGTTCGGTTGACTCACGGATAAATGCCGCGCGATTGAATCGCTTCGGCGACGCGTCCGACGCCGACGATATACGCGGCGGTACGCAGGTCGGTCTTGTATTTTTCGGCGGCGGCGCGGACTTGCCCGAAGGCGCGTACCATGATCTGCTCTAGCTTGGCGTTGACCTCGGATTCCGACCAGAAGAACGATTGTAAGCCCTGCACCCACTCGAAATAAGAAACCGTGACGCCACCCGCATTCGCGACCACATCCGGGACCACGATGACGCCGCTGGCGTTCAGGATTTCGTCGGCCTGCGGCGTTATCGGGCCGTTGGCTCCCTCGACAATGTAGCGGGCACGAACCTGCGCGGCGTTGGCGACGGTGATCTGGTCCTGGAGCGCGGCGGGGACGAGGATATCCACCGGGAGGGTCAGGAGGTTGGCGGGATCGAGGGGTTCGGATGCCGGGAATCCCACGATGCTTCCCGTTTTTTGCGTGAACTCCTGGAGCGCGATGACATCCAAACCGCTTGCGTTATGGATCGCGCCGCGCACGTCGGACACGGCGATCACTTTCGCCCCGGCGCGGAAAAAGCCGCCCGCCGCGATGGAGCCAACGTTGCCGAACCCTTGTACAGCGACGCTACTATTCGGGAGTTGTTCACCCCGCGACAAAAGTAGTTCGCGGGTGATGGTGACCACGCCGCGCCCGGTGGCTTCGATGCGCCCTTCGGAGCCGCCTACCGATAAAGGCTTCCCAGTCACTACGGCGGGCACCGTATGCCCTGCTTCTTGCGAGTAGGTATCCATGACCCATGCCATGATCTGCCCGTTCGTGTTGACGTCCGGCGCGGGAATGTCCTTCTCGGGTCCCAGAAGCACCGCGATCTCGGACGTATACCGGCGCGTGAGCCGTTCCAGTTCGCCCAGGGATAACGTGGACGGGTCACATGCCACGCCCCCCTTCGCGCCGCCGAACGGGATATTGACCACGGCGCACTTCACGGTCATCCAGAACGCGAGGGCGCGCACTTCATCAAGGTCCGTTTCCGGATGATAGCGGATTCCGCCCTTCGCCGGTCCGCGTGTCACGTTGTGGTGGACACGGTACCCCGCGAACATTTTCACCGTGCCACCGTCCATTTTCACGGGAAAATGCACGGATAGTTCGCGTTTGCATTCGCGCAGTTGGGCGAGCACGTCGGGCGGAAGGTCTATCTTGCGCGCCACGGCATCGAGGCGTATCCGGGCATTATCAAAGGCGGAAGGAGTCTGGCGACCACCGTCGCCGTGTTTCGTTTCGGTATTCACTTTTTCACTCATCTTTGAGTATTCGTCGGCGCGGTTTGCGTTTCCTTTGGCTTAAGGGCTTCCGCCAAAGAATCGAGCAGTTCGTCCATCGCCCGAATATCGTCGTCGTCCGGGTTGCGCTGCAGATATGCCTCGCGCACGGCTCGCGCCTCGGCTAACTCGTCGGGCGTCGCGGCGCGGACGATGGCGCGGGCGACTTCTTCACGCGTCGGTGTTTCGGTCATCGGTTTATCCTGTTTTGCTTATACGACAGAAGCGGGGAATATGTTCGCCCCCCGCCCCCAATACTGGGGGAGCCTGAGGGGATGGCGCGAAGTCGTTTCGCTCGACCGGCGAGCGCCTCCCCCCGGGTTCTATCCGGCTCCCCCAGCATTGGGGGCGGGGGGCCATTCTTACCGGACGATCCCACAGCCGAACGCCCGTGTTGCTTTCGGCGGTTCCTTGCCGGTCGCTACCGCGTCTACCGCGTCGGTAAACTCGTGCGTTTTCGCCTCCGCGACTTCGCGGTGATCATCAATGCGCCCGGCGTAGCGGAGCGTTCGGGAGTCATCCAGCACGAACGACTCCGGGGTGACGCTCGCGCCGAAATGCTTCGCGCCTAAACCGTCCTTGTCGTGCAGGATCGGGAACGTAAAGCCGTTCTTCTTTGCGTGAGAAGCGATCTCCTCCACAGTCTCGTCTTTGTTCGCGTAAACGCCGACAAGACGAATGTCGGGTCGCCCGGCGTATTGCTTGGCCATCGCCGCGACCCGCCCGTTGTAGGAGTTGGAACAGGGGCACTTCGCCGACAGGAACAACACCGCCGTCGCCTTCTGAGTGCGGTCGCCATAAATCGTGGTCATCGGGTGGGCTGCATCGGTCGCGAGCGGTAGGGAATAGTCGCCGACGGGCTTGCCGATGCCGTCTGCCCGGGACGCTTCCACCTCGTCAATACAGCACCCACTGATGGTGAGTAGTTGCTTGCCGTGGTTCGGAACGTCGATCACGGAGTTGTCCACGCGGAACTTGACCTCGCCCATCGGCGACACCACGAAGGTCCGGCGCATCCCCAAGCCGACCCCGAACTGGTTGGCGAGCATGCCGCCGCCGTCGAGCAGGATCGGGAACGGCAACTTGTTCGCGGCATGCAGTTGCCGCGCGGCTTCGCCTGTGTCGGACGAGATCACCATCACCTTCGCACCCGCCATATTGAAATCGGGTTCCGTTCGGGCGAGCGAGCGAACCTGCGCCAGCGTTTCCGGGCTACCGAGATCCGGTACGAAAACCAGGAACACGGCGCGCCCCCGGTAGTCAGCGAGGTGCATCGTACGCCCGTCGTGCGTCGGCAATGTGAAGTCAGGTGCCTGCGTACCTGTGGAGACGATCGAGAGTGCCGGAGCCGCCGGGATGCCGCGACCGGACCCGGAAAGC
>JACMMA010000065.1 GCA_014379275.1 Armatimonadota bacterium
AACGCGTCTTGCACCGTGCGAGCCGTTTTAACCGCGCCGGGGGCGCGATTCGTCGCCGACATCTCGTCGTCTGGCGGGTCGAGTTTCCCAGCGAACAGGAGACCGAATAGCCAGACCGTCGGTACCCCCATGATCAGTGTCAATCCGAGCACTACCTGGGGGTTCTCATCGACCGCCGGTTTCTTGCCTTCCGCCAGTATCCAGCCCTGCGCGAGATAATCGGCATTCACCCGAGCCAGATTGGCGTTCTGCAACGAACCGGTCTGGCGGCGTAGAAGCAACCCGGTGAAGGGAGCCCGGATAACGAGTTGTTTATGGTTCTGAGCGAGCCACGCGTCGGTCGTGCGGGAATCGGAGGATTGCAGTCCCATCATCGTGCGATACGTCCGTGCATGACCTTTGTCCTGCGTACGCAACAGCACAGAGACAGCGGGGCGATCCTCCCGCAGTTGCTCCACAGTCTCTATCCTCGCGGCGTCTTTACCGCGCAGAATAGGGGCATACAGAAAAAACGGTGCGTTCGCCACCGGATCCGAACCGCCCTTATAATCCTCCAGAACACTACGGGGTATCGAAGCCGCCCCATCCGTGATCGTGTACCACTCGCCGTTTTTACGCGGGGGATTCAGGACAAGGTCATCTAGCGTCGCTTCGCGCGGCCTCGCGGTACGTCGTTGCTGCTCCACCGCCTCCCGCCCGGACCAGAACGCCCAACCGCCGTAAAGAACGATCAGCAGGGAAACGATGAGCAGTGGCAATCGGAACCGGTCAAGCATGAATGATACGTCTTTCGGCCGTGCGTGCCGGTAGCGTTTCGGGCACGATATAATTAGTGTCGGACGGCAGCGATCCCTTCATTACAAGGGAAATCTGCCGGAATCGTTAACAATGTCACACCGCGCTATTTACCTCTGTGGAGTCGTACTCTTACTCGCCATGTTGTCCGCATTCGCGGACAAGCGTGAACGCAGTGCGGCACGCCTCCTGACGCCTGTCGGAGAGAAGTGTGCGTCCTGCGCTGTGTATGGCCCCGAGAATACGCGCTGTGACTATCCGACCCCGTGAAAGAAAGTTCCTTGATGAAATCCTTACTTATTCCCCGTATCGCCGCCCTCATTTGCGCCCTTTCCATGGCCGGGACCGCTGTGTTGGCTCAGACCCCGACGAAAAAGATCGCGTCCCCGGTCGCGTATTGTGCGGTGACAGGCGAAAAGATCGGCGATCCGAAAAACGCCGCCACTACCAAGGTGTTCAACGGCAAAACCTACTACATCTGTTGCCCCGGTTGCGCCCCGAAATTCGATGCCACTCCGGCGAAATACGCGAAGGTGGCCGATTTACAGGGCGAGAAGCGAAACCTGGAAGCGAAACTCTCGAAAATCAATGCCGAGCTGAAAAAGATCGAAGGCACCACGGCGAAAACAGCCCTGCCCGAAATCGAAAAGACCGCGGTCGCCGCCTCCGCTTCGCTACACTGTGCGATCACCGACGAAGCGATCGTCAGTGCGAAGGACGCCGCCGGCTCGGAAGTCTTCAACAAGAAGACGTACTATTTCTGCTGCCCCGGCTGCGTCACGAAGTTCAAAGCGGATCCGGCGAAGTACGCCGTCGAGGCCGACAAACGTGACGCGGGGCGTGTCAATAAATAGACGGCCGGTCAAAATGCGGAACAATTCGCCGGGGTGTTTGTCACAATGGAGTGACGCTTCTCAGGCGTAGAGAGCGCGACCCCGGCTCGGTGGGATGTCAAGGTTGACGGAAAATCGCATACCGGGTGGTCGCGCTCTTGTTTCTTCCACGCTCTACGAAAACGCAATTTCGAAGCGGTCATTCCCCTGACGAACCAGATACAACCCCGCACTCTCATACGTCCTCCGCGCGGCAACATTGGTGAACTCGCAGTTCACGATGATATACGAGGGGGATTCGGCTTTGGCGATGCCGATAAGTTCTTCCAGAAGGCGATTCCCGATACCGCCACGGCGATATGTCGGTAGCACGATCAGGTGGTCGAGGTGAAAACGGCGCCGCCGGGTGCCGTGCGCGAGTCGGATGCGGTCGGACACGATAACGACCGCGAGCCCGGCGATGTCCCCGTTCCCGGCTACCGCAACAAGCGCCCGGTGTGTCTCCGCGGTACAAATCGCGCCCCACAATTCGCGGTCGAGGGTAAAACCTTCGCCGAGTTGTGCCTTGAAAACGATGTTGGCAGCATCGTAATCGTCGGGCAAGGCGGCGCGAATAAGGACGGATTCGCCGGAAACGGCGGCGTCAGTGACAGGTGATTCCAGGATTGCGGACATATCGGTTCAGTGGTTCCTTGACGGCTTCGTCGTTTAATTGTGAGTGGCAGTATATCATGTGGCGTGCTGTTCCGCCTTGACTTCGGGGACACAAGCGTGCTACAATTTCTGCCGACATGACCAAGATCCGCAAGCGATACACGACCGTAGATGGCAAGAACGATTGGATCGTCTCCGCGACATACGACGAGACGAAACTGGATACGATGCACTGGTTCGAAACCCGGATCAAAGCCGTCAACGAAAAAACGGGCAAGGAGTATCCCCTTCCGCCGGAGATCGCCTTATACCGAATCGGTGAA